>CBFGTI010000017.1:0-58062 GCA_965651695.1 uncultured Imperialibacter sp.
AAAATACCACCTGGTAGTACCCGGTGGTATTCATACAGAAAACAAGAAACCTATGTATTTCTTCGGAAAGTACCTATATGACAACTAAAGGCACCGCCACCCCCAAACCATTGCCATTATTTGCCTATGTTTTTCAGAAAAAGAGAGCATAATCTTCTCAATTAGTGGTGCGCCACCATTTTTAATGGAAAACAGAAGAGATTCGGGTTATATTTGAGCTATGAAATTTGCCTCCGCTACCTGTGCGTGCCTGCTTTGGTGGTCTGTTGGTTTCGGACAGCTCATTAACAACCAGTCGATAGAGGGACCAAACCGGCCTAACCGGTCGCCATCGTTTTGGTACCCATGCTCCCCTGAAAGTACGCCGGACACACAACCGCTGGCTTACGGTGTCAGCCTGCCAGCCTACGATGGCCGCACCTACCTGGGGTTAGTTACACGGAAGCTGAGTTTTGAACCCTACGAGGTAAAAGAGGATGTGGAAACCCGCCTCAACCTGCCGCTTATCGCCCGTCTGCCTTACCTGCTCAACGTGAGTCTGGCTTATGCACCCGAAATGACATACGACGACAACGGAACAACAGTGGAGGTGAAACAGCCAATTAAATTGAGAATATATGGCGGCACTGAAAGCTGTGAACGGGCTGAGCTGCTTTGGGAGTCGCCGGTGGCAGACTTTGAAGCGTGGGAAACCTTCGAGGTGGGGATTCAGCCGCAAACCAATGGCCTGCGCTACATAATACTGGAAGCATTTCCGGCTGGCGACCAGATCGAAAACGGGAATATCCTCATCGACAATGTCAATCTAAGAGAAGAGCCTGTGGTAATTCCTACAGCGTTTACGCCCAACGGCGACGGTAAAAACGATTTTTTTCATATCAAGGGACTGCGCCCTGAATCGCAACTCGAAATAGTGACGAGAGACGGTAAGAAAGTGTTGAGCACCACCGACTACGACAACGCATGGGATGGCGACAACCTACCTGCGGGGGTTTATTACTACACACTTACCAGCACCATTAAACCGCAGCAGTGGAAGGGAGAAGTAAGTCTGATGCGGTAGATAAGGTCCCGCGATTGGCTCTTACTCTGAATGCGCTACAGCCTGCGGTCACAGCCTCGTGCCCTCAACTTGTTTGTGGTACGAATAGCATCAGGCCCCTCTAAAACCAGTGTCGTCACCAGCCCGCGGCAAGCCTGTTAAAAAAACGGAATCAGAGAAGGGCTGCCGGCACCACCTTGCGGCATCTCTTCGGTGGTGCAGCCTCTTCAATTTACTTCCACCCGAAAGCTTTCACCATTTTGTGGTAAATTTCTGTGTTTTCGTAAATGCCCGAAAAACTAGCAGCACCGGGGCCAAAGGCAAATACGGGCACCATCACAGCAGTATGGCTGCCAGTTGTAAAAGCAGGTTCAAAAGCCCATCTGTCGTCTTTGCTTGCTCCCAATGCATAGCCACCGGTTTCATGGTCGGCAGTAATTATTACCAGGGTATTGCCATCTTTTTCGGCAAAGTCGAGCACCTTGCCTATGGCCTTATCAAAATCCATCATTTCACTTACGATGTACTCCGAGTCGTTGGAGTGCCCACCCCAGTCGATTTGTGAGCCTTCCACCATCAGGAAAAATCCGTCTTCATCCCCAGCTAATTTTGGCAGCATCACTTCAACTGCCTCCGAAAGCACATCACCTCTCCCCTCCTTCACTGGCACAGGGTTTTCGTCAGATATAAACCAGCCTATTTTGGTGGCAGTGCTGCTTTCAAAATCCGTCGCATTTTCCACAAAACTGAAGCCGGCCTTCTCCAGGTCGGGTAAAATATTGGATCCATCGGCGCGGTTGGCAAAGTACTTTTTGCCCCCTCCAATAAAGTAATGCAGTGGCGATTTAATCATGTCGGCTGCAATCTCTTCATTCATGCTTCTCGATGGCTGATGAGCGAAAAACGACGCCGGCGTGGCATGAGTTATAGTACTGGTAGCAATAAGCCCGGTGGCCAGCCCTTTCATTGCGCCCGTCTCCAGTATAGTTTCCTTTGCTGTTGAATCAGCCAGCACACCTATGGCGCCGTTGTAGGTTTTTTCTCCCACCGAAAGGGCCGTTGCACCGGCCGCAGAGTCAGTCACGAGTGCATCTGAGGCAAACGTCTTGCTCAGCCCAATATATGGCACTCTCTCCAGTTGAAGTTTGAAATCGTTTGCTACTAGCCCGGCTGTAATCTGTGTAAGCCCCATTCCGTCACCAATCATTAATATAATGTTCTTCGGCAGCTTTTCCTTGCTAACACCTTCTACTGCAGATTGCCTGGCCGTACATCCTGCCGCAAAAAGCACCAGTAGCGCAACCATCGTTTTTTTCCAACACATAACGTCTCTTTTATCAGTTTTCAGAAATACATTTATCAAACGAAACAAAAAACTCGGCCCCCTCGCCCTTCACGCTCTCGCACCACACCGCGCCCCCCATCGCTTCGGTAAATTTCTTCACCAACGACAGCCCCAGCCCAAGGCTTGCTTCTCCGCCTGTTGGCTTTGCGCTGAGCTTTTGATACTTGCCAAACACCCGCTTCATATCCTCCTGGCTAAGGCCGGGCCCCTCATCTCTCACGGAAGTTATCACCTGTCTGTCCTCGCTTCGGAGGCTAATATGAACTGTTCTTCCCCCGGGAGAATACTTCACAGCATTCGACAGCAGGTTCTCAACTATATTTCGGTAGATATGTTCATCTACAATGGCGCAATCGGCATCTCCCACCATATCCACCCTTAGTGCAAGCTTCTTCTTATCGGCGTACAGTTTATAATTCTGCGCTTCTTCCTTCAGTATTGTATATAAACTAACCGGCTTAAGATCAAGGTCAAAAGAAGAATTTTCGATGGCTTCAATATTCAGAATCTCACTCACCATAAACTTCATTCTCGAAGCAGCTTTGTCAAGTATATCCAGATAAGACTGCATATCGGGCGAAAATGTGGCTTTCTCATATTGCATCAGGCTCACTACCGACTCTACCTGCCCAATCGGGGCCCGAAGGTCGTGCGCAACCATACCAATAATTTCATTCTTTTCATCATTGATCCGCCGCAGCATGGCGTTCTTTTCCTCAAGGCTTGCCTGCTGCGCCTTAATTTCTTCCTGCTGCAAAAGCAGCCTGCTGTTGGCTTTTTGCTTAGCGGAAAAATTGCGGTAAAACATCACCGCCAGTATCAACAGCAGCACCGCCGCTGTGGTAATCCACCTCAGCTGTAGCGACTGCGCCTCCAATTCCGCCTCTTTCAGCAAAATTTCGCTGTCCTTTCGCTCCGACTCATACAAAAACTGCAGCTCCGAAATCTGCCTTATCGAACGTACGTCAAGCAGCGAGTCCTGAAACTGCGTGAATAGCTTGTGGCTCTCCAGCGCTTTATCGTAGCGGTTCAAATGCTGGTACACAAAGGTTAGGTTACGGTATGCCTCTATAAGCTCCTCGGTTAAATGTATCCGGTTGCTTACTGTTGCGGCCAGCTTTGAGTAAAAAAGCGCCGTTTCGAAATCGTTCAGCTTACTGTACGCCAGCCCCAGTTTATTCAGGTTGTCGGCTACTTCAAGCTGATTATCCATCGATTCCGCCAGGCGCAATGCACGGTTAAAATACCCGATCGCTTCGTCGTAGTTGCTTAAGTACAAGTATACATCACCCAAATTATTATACCCGTCCATTATACCGAAGATGTTGTCAATCTTTTGGTCGAAAGCGAGCGCACTTTTGTAGTGGATGATGGCGCTGTCAAACTCCTGCTCGTCACGAAATACATCGCCGTAATTATTAATGTTCTCGGCAATTAACATCGTGTCTTTTAGTTCATAGGCAAGTTCAAGTGACAGCTGGTAGTTTTTAGATGCCTCCTTATAGTTACGCTGTCTCCGGAAGATATCGCCAATGCTATTGTAGCATTCGGCAAGCTGCGTATTATTCCCAAGCGTGGTATTTAGCTGAACCGACTCGTAGAAATACTGGTAGGCCTGTTCCAACTGCCCCCGGTTCTGGTAATAGTTGCCCAGCAGAAACGAGCTTAATGCAGTACCTGTATGATACTCCTCATCCCTGGCAAGATCGTACGACATCTTCAGCACTATCAACGCCGAATCCGGATTGGTGCGGATAAACTCACCTCCCTTAGTGTTCAAACTGTCGACAAGCGCCACGGTGGCAGGTGCCGCATCATAGCGCGCAGGTGAGCCCGCTGCCCACTCATGCACAAAAAAAGTAAGAAGCAAAAAAAATGTTGTCCCTTTGCTGAAAGGCATAATTACCTGAGTTTAAACAAGTAAAACTACACATTCCACCAAAGTTAAAATAAGAAAGGATAAAAAGCTTTTGTGAATTTTTGAGCACTAAACCCACCTGCATAAAAAAAGTCACCACCTGGGTGACTCGAGTAATTTCCTAACGGCGAATGCCAAAAGAGGCTGTTCTTCACCCGGGTTGAACGCTTAGTTGTTTCTTGTCTTCAATGCCTTTTGAAGATCATCAAGCAGTTTTTTGGTAACGGCTTTCGGCTTCTCCTGCTTGTAGTTTTCCAGCGCCTTGTAGGCTTTTTCGGCTACTTCATAAAGGCCTACCGGGTTGTGGTCGTTTCTATAGCTGCCCAACACCCAGTCAAGTTCTGCCTGAATCTTATCTTGAATTCCAAGTTTGGCTAGCGTATCACGTGCATCAACGCAGGCTTTTTCGATTTTGTCGTTAACAGCAATACTCATGAGTTGTACTTTTTAAGAGAATAGGATAATTTTTACTTTTTGTAATGCAAAACAATCAATTTGTTAGATGAAATGCAATAGAATATATTTTTTATTAGCAATTATTCAATTCAGAAATCGATTTCGCTTGTGTAACTTCTTGAAAAAATGCACTTTCCAAAAGCTACCTTTCACTGAGTAACGCAAACGCACGCAAAAAAATTTTGCTTTGATAAAAATTGTTACGGCATCGGCTTTTTGCCTATTGGCAGCATATAGGAGAGGGTAACAAACCCCATAAAATGTTTAGAGCCATCGGGCACCTGCGAGGTTAGCCTGTTAGTGACCAGCATGTCGCTAATAGTCAATGCCATGCCCCCCTCCAGCTGCACCAGCCCGAAAACAAACCGGCGGTTGATACCTGCAGAGGCTCTCACCCCGTAGCCCATATTTCGGTCGCTGTCGGGGTTGAACGGATACAACTCTTCATCTTCGGTTTCCTCGCCAATCTTGGTTTCCTTTTGGCTGAGAAAGAGCTCGAAGTAAGGGCCTGCATTCACAAATATTTCATTTCTTCTTTTGCCAAAGTAGGCGTTGGCCATCAGCGGAATTTCCAGGTAATTCATTTTTGCTGAATAGTAGCCTGAAGAGTTTAAGAATACCTGCTCGTACCCCTTTTCCACATAACTTACCTGCATTTGTATGCCTGCGTGTGGAGCAAGAAAAAGTTTGCCTACAAACCCGAAGTGCCTGCCATAGATGGTGCTCGTTCTGATTGCCACCGGCCGAAAAGTATCGCTGAAATAAACGTCGCTAATATTGGCACCTCCATTTATGCCCAGGTAGGCCCATGCCTTTACCTCCTCAGTTTCGGCCAGGGTGTCGGCCACGGGATTGTTGCCGGTTGTTTGCATTTGCCCCCAGCATGGAATAGCGGAAACAAGCATGCTTGTACACAGTGTTATAATAACCAGCAATTGGCGCATAGCGTGAATGGTATAAAATTAAAATGTCTCAAAAGTAGGGCTTGCTACCCTCCCCTTGAGACATTTTGCTGCAATCAAAATTTACTTATTCTGATGACTTTGGGCTCTTAATTCTGGTAGCCTTGTTCTTGTCCTTGCTGGGACGAGCATTGCCGTGAGAGCCCATGCTTATTTTGCCCTTTTTAGATTTTTTATCTCCTTTTCCCATAATTAAATGTTTTGCAGTGGCAAAATTAATGAGTCGAAGGCGATTACCAAATTTTCACCCGCGATTCCTCAGGCTTCCACATCTTGTCACCTTCCTTCACATTAAACGCCTGGTAAAACACCTCCATGTTTTCCAGCGGACCGTTGGCCCTGAATTGGCCGGGCGAATGCGGGTCGGTAAGCACCATGTTTCTCATATAAGCGTCGCGGTATTTCAGTTTCCAGCACGATGCCCACGACAGGAAGAAACGCTGTTCAGGCGTGAAACCGTCGATCAGGCCGGGATTTCCATGCTTCTTCAGGTGCATCTGCAGGCCATCGTAGGCCATGGTGAGCCCGCCAAGGTCGCCAATGTTTTCACCCAAAGTAAATGCTCCGTTCACAAACACGCTATCGAGCGGCTCGTAGCCACTGTACTGGTCGGCCAGCATTTTGGTGCGGGCATCAAACCTCGTCCGGTCTTCTTCCGTCCACCAGTTTTTAAGATTGCCATCGGCGTCGTACTTACTGCCCTGGTCGTCGAACCCGTGCCCGATCTCGTGCCCGATTACGGCGCCCATTCCGCCGTAGTTCACAGCTTCATCGGCTTTGTAGTTGTAGAACGGCGGCTGCAGAATGCCCGCAGGGAACACAATTTCATTAAACACCGAATTGTAGTAGGCATTTACGGTTTGCGGCGTCATGCCCCATTCCGACTTATCTACAGGCTTACCAATTTTCTTCACTTCATCAAAATGGTCGAAGCGGCGTGCGTTCATCACGTTTTTAGCATAAGAAGCTGTTTCCATATTGGCATCCAGCTCAAGGTCCTGGTAGCTCCTCCACTCATCGGGATACCCGATTTTTACCGAGAAGGTCGACAGCTTCTTCAACGCCTGCTGCTTGGTGGTGTCCGACATCCAATCCAGGTTTTTGATCCTTTCGCCAAAAGCCACCTTTATGTTTTCAACCATAGCAAGGGCCTTCTCCTTTGCCTGGGGAGGGAACACAGAATCGACGTAAAGTTTGCCCAGGGCCTCACCCAGCGAACGGTCGGTTGCACTCATTACTCTCTTCCACCGTGGCTCCATTTCCTGCGTGCCACGCAACTCTTTGCTGAAAAAGTCGAAGCTTGCCTGCACAACTGCATTGTTAAGGTAGCTTGAAAACCCATTGATAAGGTGCCACTTCAGGTAAGACTTTATGTCGGCAAGCGGATATGTTTTCATTATCTTCTCCACCTCGGCCATAAACTTCGGCTGATTCACAATAATGGTGTCGATGGGCTCAAGGCCGCTGTCTTTAAAAAACTTGTTCCAGTCTACCGACGGAACCTGCTTGCCCAGCTCAGCCACACTCATTTTGTTGTAGGTATTCTCTGAATTGCGACGCTCAACCCTGTCGAGAGAAGCCTGCGCAAGCTGGTACTCTATCTTGTATATCTGCTCCGCAGCCTTGTCGGCATCGGCAGCCGGCTGCCCGGCATACTGCAGCATCTGGCTTACAAATGCTTTGTATTTTGCTTTTATCTCCTCCGAGCGGGTGTCGGTTTTTAAATAGTAATCACGGTCGGGCATGCCAATACCACTTTGCGCGAGATACGCCACCTGCGCCTTGCTGTTTTTACGATCGGGCGAGCCGTAGATACCGTAAAATGCTCTAACGCCGTATATACCCAGCTCAGCCACAGCATTTTGCACGTCCTGCCTGGTTTCAATAGCATCAATTGTCGACATCAAGGGATTCAACGGCGACACACCGCTTCTTTCAGCAAGCGTCGAATCCATGCCAATTTCATAAAACTTAGCCACCTTCCATTGGTCGGAGCCTTCGGCATACTGTGGATTAGCCGCTGCACTTTTTACCACGGCAGAAAGTACGCTGTTGTTATAGTCTCTAAGTTCGAGAAAGCTTCCCCACAAAGGATATTGGGCGGGAATCTCTGTTTCATTTACCCATTTCCCGTTAACGTAGCGAAAAAAATCGTCACCCGGATTTACCGTAGTGTCCATATTTTCGAGTTTCAATGCATTAACAGGTTGCTCGGCCTCCTTGGGCTTTTCACATCCGGCAATCAACACGACTGCCACCAGGAACATCAGGTTGGTTTTTAAAAATTTAATCATCACTCTTGGGTTTAAATCGCAAATTAAGGCCCAAAGGTGACACTTTTCCTGTTTTTCCACAACCGGATGCTAAATAATGTACACGGGGTAGTAATTTGCGACTCTCTTTCGATCAATTTGGACAAGAGGGTATGTATGAGTGGGTTACAGGAACAAAGGCAGCATCAGGCCAGGGTATTGAGGGTTTTTCGAAAGATTCACAGGCTGTGTGGAGCCTTTCTGTTTGTGTTTTTCTTCATTATTTCCATCTCGGGTCTTGTGCTCGGCTGGAAAAAACACTCGGGCGACCTGCTATTGGCAAAAACCCGAACGGGCGCCTCCGCCAACCCCTCCGATTGGCTGCCTGCCGGTAAACTCTATGAAAAAGCGCTTTTACATGTCCACAATGCAGGTTTGGCTTATGAGATCGACAGGATTGACCTAAGGCCGGATAAAGGTGTGGCCAAAATACTCTTTAAAGACCACTACTACAGCTTGCAGATAGATTGTACTACAGGTGAAGTGTTGAATTCAGAAAAGAGGTGGTCCGATTTGTTTGAGCATATCCACGACGGCTCCATTGTCGACATCCAATTCGGCTGGGGCTCCGGCACATTTAAGGTCATCTACACATCTATTACCGGCCTGGCTTTGCTCACGTTTACAGTCACCGGCTTTTGGCTGTGGTATGGCCCCAAGGTAATGCGCAGGCAAAAAAACCAGATGGCTTAGCAATAAGATGGAACTACTGCCGGGCAATTCTGATTATGTTACAAGTAAAAACGCAGTATGGCAAAGGCAAGTCTACATCTCATTCGGGCACTGCGAAGAGCAGCAAAAGAGCTGAAAAGTGGCAGCTCCTACATGTGGGGGCACATGGGCAGCTGCAATTGCGGGCACCTTGCACAGCAAATTACGCAGCTCAGCCGGGCCGAAATACATGCATACGCTATGAGGGGCTGTGGCGACTGGAGCGACCAGGTGATGGATTTTTGCCCTACCAGCGGCATGCCAATGGACCTGCTCATCAGCCAGATGCTGGAAGCAGGCCTGACCACCGAAGACCTTGCACACCTCGAAAAGCTATCGGCGCCGGAAATTTTGCAGCGATTGCCGGTGGGCGAGCGACATCTGCAGCATAATAAAAGGGACGACGTAGTGAAATACCTCGGCACTTGGGCGCAGTTGCTGGAAGAGCAACTCGTGGATCAGGTAGAGATCGGCGGGCTGTTTTCGCCGGCACCAAAAGAATCAGTAGTCGCCGGCTAATGGGTAGTGGTAGAAATGGCAGTCTTTAGGTTGGTTGCTCTGGTTGGGAAATTTAATCCAATTCTTCACCCGGCCTTCGTACACAAGGCCTGCCTTTTCAAGTACTCTTTTTGACCTCACGTTGTCCACGTCGCAGCAGGCCCACAATCTGTACACCCAGGGTTGCGAAGCAAAATACGGAAGCATTACATTTAAAGCTTCCGTAATGTAACCATAACCCCAAAAATGTGGACCGAGGATGTACCCAAAGCTAACCCGGCCACGTTCATTAATGAACCCTACGGAGCCCATCACTTCTTCGTGTTTGTTACGTACGATGTATGTGAAATCCGAGCCCAACTTCCAGGCTCGCAGCGCATAGTCGACAAAAGGCAGGGTGTCCTTTTCAACAGACTTATGAGTTAGCCAGGAAATGTACCTGGTGGCTTCAGGATGAGAGGCGTATACCTCAAAAATTGCAGCTGAATCGGTGGGCACTAACCGCCTGATGCTCAGACGATCTGTGCTGAATGTCTCCCGTACGGCGATTTTACCCATTGTTAACAATTACTTTATTAAACCTTAAAGACAGGTTTGATATTCGTTAAACGCATTGATTTAGATTAACACAAATTATTGATATGGACAAGGAAAAAGAACTGGATGGCCTCTTCGCCGACTTCGCCGACGAAGTCTACGAGAAAAGGTACAACGACAGCGACGAAGACAACGAAGACGAAGAGGGCGATACCAACGGCTATTTTCAGGATGAGCTGCGGTATACCTACAGGAGAATAGACGATTTATAGGCTTTTCGTACCTTTGGCTACTTGTGAAGGTATGAAAGACATTATACATCAGTATTTTAAAAGGGAATTTGAGGGCACAAAAATCCTCGTGCAGGTAAATCCGGAGAGTTTTCGCGGCATCGAACTGATTGTGCACGCCAACGGGAAAATAGAAAAAACAAAACGTGAATTTGACGCTGAAATTTTTGAGGACCTGGCTGCCGATGATTTTGTGGCTGCCAGCCCGCTTGAGTTTAATCTGTATTTAAAAGGGCTTGTGGGGGGTGATCGGTAAGCCGTGATCTGTGGTCGGTGATCTGTGATCTGTATGACTAATAACGGATAACGAATAACTGATAACCGATAACTGATAACGAACAACAAATAACTTTTCCCCTTATCCTTTCAAACTGTCTTTTCGTTTCCTAACTTTGCATCGGCAAATCGGTACGACCAGCTCCTGCTGAATCCCCCCAGGTCCGGAAGGAAGCAAGGGTAAGCGGTTGTAGCGGTGCGATATTCGATTTGCCATTTTTGTTTCCCCACCTTCGATATTAGCCCGGATTACTTAGTTTTATAAAAATTTTTAAAAAACCATCACTTATGCAGTTTTTCATCGATACCGCTAACCTCAACGAAATAAAAGAAGCCAACGACCTTGGTGTGCTGGATGGCGTAACTACCAATCCCAGTTTGATGGCAAAAGAGGGAATTACCGGCCAGGCAAATATTTTGGCGCACTATAAAGCCATCTGCAATATTGTAGACGACAATGTAAGCGCGGAGGTAATTTCGGTAGACTATGAAGGCATGCTGAAAGAAGGCCGTGAACTGGCTAAAATCGACGATAAGATTGTGGTGAAAGTGCCGATGATCAAAGACGGTGTAAAAGCCATAAAAGCCCTTACAGCCGAAGGTATCCGAACCAACTGCACGCTTATTTTCAATTCCGGTCAGGCTATTTTAGCAGCCAAGGCAGGTGCAAGCTATGTTTCTCCATTCATTGGCCGCCTCGACGACATCTCACAGGATGGTCTTCAGCTTATCGACCAAATTGTGCACATTTTCACTAATTATGGGTTTGAAACTGAAGTATTAGCCGCCTCTATCCGCCATACCATGCACCTGATAAAGTGTGCCGAAATGGGCGCCGACGTGGTAACCTGCCCTTTAAATGTAATCACAGGGTTGCTTAAGCACCCGCTTACCGATAGCGGCCTGGAGAAGTTTCTTGCCGACTACAAAAAAGGAAATGGGTAACCAAAACCGGATTCTGATGTTGTACATGTCAATAAGCACCATGTTATGTACATCATTAAGGTAAAAGGCAAGGCAAAAATCCCCGACTACATCCAGTTGCGGGATGATAAATTTGTTTTGATTGCTTACTTTAGGGCTGACCGCCCGTTAAAGAATATCGAGAAGTTTGGGCTGGAGGGTAAAGAGGAAGCCCTTCAACAGTTGATTGAGGAATTGCCGTTTGGTAAACTTCAAAAATTAAGTATTTGATATGTCATTTAGTACCGACCCTGTTGTTGCCATTAGCGATGCCACCATCTTTCAGGAAAACGTTGCTGTATTAAATGAAATATCTTTTGAAATTGAAAAAGGAGAGTTTGTATACTTGGTAGGGCGCACCGGCAGTGGCAAATCGTCTCTTTTAAAGACAATGTATGCCGACCTCACACTCAGGTTGGGCGATGCGTTTGTAGCCGGCTTCCCTATTCGTAATATTAAGCCCTCCAAAGTGCCGTTCCTGCGCCGGAAAATCGGCATCGTTTTCCAGGACTTCCAGCTTTTTACTGATCGTACCGTGTCGGAAAACCTGGAGTTTGTAATGAAAGCCACCGGGTGGAAGGACCGTTCGAAGATGAAAAAGCGGGAATCGGAAGTGCTGATGCAGGTAGGGCTGGGGTCGGTGGGCAACAAAATGCCGCACCAGCTTTCGGGCGGCGAGCAACAGCGCGTAGTAATTGCACGGGCGTTGCTAAACGAGCCGGCCATTCTCCTTGCCGATGAGCCTACGGGCAACCTCGATCCGGAAGTGTCGGAAGGCATATTCAAACTGTTTCTGGAAATTAACAATGCCGGCACTGCCATACTTATGGCTACGCATAACCATACATTCCTGAAAAAGCATCCCGCCAGGGTTCTGAAGTGCGAAAAGGGCAGGCTGCTCGACTCGAAGAAAGATAAGTTTACCCTTTCGACGGCTGATTTTTAACGTAAGAGCGTTTCGCCGCTTTGCAACATGCCGCAGTTTATCCAGGCCAAAACTATTCTCAATAAAACCAGGCGCCGTGACAGCTGGTTTCTCGACGACTACACGCTGAACCCCTACAGCGGCTGTTCCTTTAACTGCCTGTATTGCTACATCCGTGGCAGTAAGTATGGAGAGCACATGCAGGAGAAGGTGTCGGTTAAACAAAATGCCGTAGATCTCCTGGAAAAACAACTTGCAAACAGGGCCAAAAAAGGCCAGCATGGCTTTATCGTGCTATCTTCGGCTACCGACCCCTACCTGCACCTTGAGAAGGAATTGAAGCTGACCCGGCAGCTTCTCGAGGTTATCCTGCACTATCGTTTTCCTGTTCACGTCATTACCAAGTCCGACATGGTGTGCCGCGATATAGACATACTGAAACAAATCGGCGACCATGCGATTTTGCCACCTGATTTAGCAGCCAGTGCACCTGCCAAAGTATTTATCACCTTCTCGTTTTCTTCCGTCGACGATAAGGTTGCAGCCATTTTCGAGCCGGGCGCCACGCCACCGTCGATCCGCTTGAAGGCCTTGCAAGCTGTGCTGGAAGCCGGACTTTATGCAGGCGTAAGCATGATGCCACTGCTTCCTTTTATTTCGGACACCGCCGACTCGCTGCACAGGATGTTCGGCGCTTTTAAGCAGGCAAGAGTAAAATATGTAATGCCCGCCACCCTCACACTTTTTGGCTCGGAGATATCTTCGAGTAAGACACTGACACTACGGGCGATCAGGAAACACTATCCGTCATTAGAGGAAAAATACCTTCGCTGGTTCAACGCAGCTGATGAGCTGCCCGGTTTTTACCAGCAGGCGTTCTATAAAAAAATGAAACAGCTAAGTGTGGAATATAGCCTGCCGGAGGGCATTATGACCTACTGATTGGCCGGTTTGTTGGGCACTTCTACAGTTACTTTGGTTCCCTGCCCTCTTTCCGACGACAGCGTAACACGCCCCCCCAGCTTCTCTACGGCTTCCTTCACAATGTACAAGCCCAGGCCGGCACCGGCACCTTTTTGAGATGTCTTAAAGAACATATCAAACACCTTTCCTACATTTTCTTTCTCTATCCCAACGCCGTTGTCTTCCACCGTTATTACTGCTTTTTTCTCATCGATATGGCTGGTAATGTTAATTACCGGCACAGGCTTGGTATTCAGGTCAACAAACTTCACAGCATTGGAAACGAGGCTGCCCAGGATCACGTTCAGGCGGAATGGGTCGGAATAGAAGGGCACTCCGTTTTCTGTTTTAATATTAATTTTTGCCTTATCAAACCCCTCATAATACCTGAAGTTACTCACGGCTTCCTGCGCCAGCCGTTCAATATCAACCTCTTTTATTTCAATCTCTTTTCGGGTATTTTGGGAGTAATCGAGGATATCTTTGATTGTACTATCCAGCCGTAGTATGCTTTTTTCCATCAGCGACAGGTAATTCGCCAGCTCCTCCTCGCTGATATTGCCGAGGCGTGATATCTGGATCAACCCCAGCACAGAGGTAAGCGGTGACCGAAGATTGTGCGACACCCGGTACACAAAGCTGTCCAGTTCGCTGTTAATCTTAATAAGCTCCTGGTTTTGCCGCTTCAGGTGCTCCTCGGCCTCCAAACGTTTCTTCTCAACTTCCTTCTGGTGAAGTGCCGATTTGATGGCCGTGGAAAGCCGGGTGAGATTGGACTTCAGAATATAATCGTAAGCTCCTTTTTTTAAGCTAAGCACGGCAAATTCTTCAGAAACAGTACCAGTAACCAGTATGAAGGGTATATCAACCCCCAGCTCGTTGCAAATATCAAGTGCTTCGTCCGAATCGAGCTGCGGAAGCAGGTGGTCGGAAAGGATCACATCCGGATCAAACTCATCCAGGGCCTTGATGAAAGCATCCCGTTCATCAACTACGTGGGCAATAAAATCCAGCCCCTGCCTCTTCAGGTTCATCTGGATGAGATCCGCATCCTCCTCAAAATCCTCAAGCATCAATATTTTTAACGGATTTTCCATGCTACCTTATCGCAGGCGTTTTGTTCTCTACCATCCAAAACGTTCCCATTTGGCGGACCGTCTCCATATATTGGGCGTACTCTGGCTGCTTTACCACATAACCATTAACGCCAAGACTGTATGATTCTGATATATGTCGTTCGTCGAGAGATGACGACATCACAACAACGGGAACCAGTTTCTTTACCTGGTCAGCCTTTATCCTTCTCAATACTTCTATTCCGCCTACTCCTGGCATTTCGATATCAAGTATGATTAGCTTCGGGTGGTGTCCGGCGTTGGTCACATACAGGTACTCTAATGCTTCCGCACCATCCGACAGGTGCAGTATGTCTGTAGCCAGGTTATATTTACGGAGGGCCCTGATAGTAAGTTCAGCATCCTCGAAACTATCGTCAACTAAAAGGATTTCCGGGTTCATGTGTTGTTTTTTAACCTATACTTAATTTTTGTGCTGCGCATTGAAACGGCACCCCTGTCGGTGTTCGTCCGTTGCTTACCCTATGGCCACCAAACCTCAAAAATGCTTCAATGCCTAAATAAATAGCGGTTAGATACCCGGAGTAGGCCCACCTAAAAGAACCGCTGGTGCTTATGATAAAATGGCTATGGCTGGGGAAACCCTGACGGGTGTATGCCGGGCTTTGGCTTTTGCTAAGAAAATATCTGCAGAACCAGAGTAAATGTGGAGCTAAAAAATAAGCCGGTATTCTTCTGCCTGCCTGTGGTCGCATTTTTTGGGATGGTTATAATTTAAATAATATCGGCCATTTGCGTAAGCGATTTGTGAAAGCCAAACCAGCAAAAGTGGAAGATTTACATTACTCCACATAATTCAGCGGTTAATTTTCAGGCTCTCGCACACACCTTATCCGCTACACATTTTGCCTTTTGTATTTCTCAAAGCAAAAATTACATCTTTAATATAAATAAATCATATTTATTTCTCCCATATTATTTGGGCAAGTGGTATAACAACCTCTTTTATGGCTTTTCGTATGAAAGAGCCTGTGCCACATAACTGCATCCAAAAAACGCCGCTGGTCATAACACCGCCACTTTGTTGCCGGGTTCTCTATAATTTTACTGGTTTAAATAAACTGCACCCTTACTTGTGAGAAATATCTATTGGCTGTCTTTTGGCCTCATTTTTTTTAGTCATAGCCTGCTTGCTCAAAAGATAAACGAAGGCTATAAGCTGCATATCAAAAAAGCCATTTCGCCAGTGGTAGTTGACGGCGTTATGGACGAAGAGGCCTGGAATGATGCAGAGGTAGCCACTGATTTTTACAGCATTACCCCCATGGACACCAGCTTCGCCGTGGTACGGACAGACGTACGCATGACCTACGACGACCAGCACCTGTACCTGATTGCCACATGTTTTCATGCATTACCCGGCCCATACTATGTAGAGTCGCTGCGGCGCGATTTCGTTTTCGGTAAAAATGACAACTTCCTGCTTTTCATGGACCCCTTTGATGACCAAACGAACGGGTTCTCATTTGGCGCCAATGCGGCGGGCGCTCAATGGGACGGCATTATGTACGAAGGCGGAAAAGTAGACCTGAGCTGGGATAACAAATGGACCTCATCGGTAAAAAATTACGACGACCGATACATATTTGAAATGGCCGTACCTTTTAAAAGCATCCGCTACAAAAACGGCATTACCAACTGGGGCATCAACTTTAGCAGGCTCGACCTCAAAACCACGGAGAAGTCGGGTTGGGCGCCTGTACCGAGGCAGTTTCCGAGCGCCTCCCTTGCCTATACCGGCATATTGGTGTGGGACCAGCCACCACCACCGGCAGGTGCAAATGTGTCGGTAATTCCGTACACACTGGGTCGGGTAACCAGGGACTTTGAAAACGGGACAGACGCAGACTTTGGCGGCGACGTAGGTGCCGATGCCAAAATAGCGCTCAATTCTTCACTAAACCTCGACCTGACAGTAAATCCGGATTTTTCGCAAGTGGATGTAGACAGGCAGGTAACGAACCTGGACCGTTTCGAACTCTTTTTCCCCGAGCGCCGGCAGTTTTTTCTGGAAAACGGTGATTTGTTTGCCAACTTTGGTTACTCCAGCATCCGGCCTTTTTTTTCACGCCGGATCGGGCTGGGGGTTCCCATTTTGTTTGGTGCGCGGCTTAGCGGCAAACTGGATCGCAACTGGCGAATAGGCCTGATGGACATGCAAACCGAACGTGTGGAAGCCACCGGGCTGCCTGCACAAAATTTTGCCGTCGTAGCCCTTCAGCGGCGGGTGTTTGCCAGGTCCAACATTGGGCTGCTTATTTCAAACAAAGAGTCTATCAACTACAATCCATCGCCGGCTTCGGATCTTCCCATTTACTCGCAATACAACCGCAACGTGGGGCTTGAGTACAACCTGGCCTCATCCAACAATCTCTGGACCGGCAAGGCGCTGTTCATGAAGTCGTTCAGCCCGGGCGTGGCCGACAGAGATTTTGTGCAGGCCGCCAACCTGCAATATGCCAGCCGCAAATGGACCATAGCGTGGCAGCACGAGTACGTGGGCGCCAACTATAATGCGGAAGCAGGCTATGTTCCCCGCAAAGACTACATAAAAGTAACCCCACAGGTAAGCTACAATTTTTTCCCTAAAGGCAGGCTGCTACTAAGCCACGGGCCGACCGTCGGCGCTTTCACGTTCTTTAAGCCTGATCCGGCTTTTTACCTTACCGATAACACGTTTTTCGGCTCCTACAACTTTGTTTTCAGAAGCCAGCACCGGTTTGGTGTGTGGAGAGGATATGATTACGTGGAGCTGCTCTTCCCGTTCGACCCCACCAATTCGGGGAAACAAACACTTGAGACAGGCACGACACATACCTGGCGGTCGTGGGGGACAGAGTTTACCAGCAAACCTCAGAGCCTTTTCACTTATGGTTTTACTACCAGGTACGGCGGGTATTTTGCAGATGGAACGCGGTTCAATTTCACCACCGACCTGGGATACCGGTTCCAGCCTTTTGTAAGTATTGCCATGAGCTCCAGCTACAACAAAATAAACCTGATGGCGCCGTGGAATACCACGGTTTTCTGGCTGATCGGGCCAAGGCTGGACGTAACTATGACCAACAAACTGTATCTCACTACTTTTCTGCAATACAACGACCAGCAGGAGAACATCAACCTCAATGCCAGGCTCCAATGGAGATACGCTCCTGCCTCCGACTTGTTTGTGGTGTATACCGACAACTACATTCCCAGCCCTTTCGATGTACGAAACAGGGCGCTTGTACTAAAGCTCACTTACTGGTGGAATATCTAGGTTCGGGTATTTGGGTTGGTTGTGTTTAGGTGTTTAAGTTGGTTGTACCCTCATGAAGGTGCCTTCAGCTTTGGACGTTAACGGCTGCCGATTGTTATTGTGAGGACTCCTTCTTTGGGTTAATGTTCACAGTAATAATGTATCCCCCCGATTTTCTCACTGGCAAAGGCTTTTTGGGCAGCGGTTTATTTTTAGCTGTGGTGATTGTGTAGTTCATTTCAAGGTTTTTCTTCTGCGGCAGGTGAAAATTTATTTTCAGCTTTTTCTGAAATGACGTATTGTATCCGCGGGTTATGGCCTTTTCATACACCAGCATATCCACAAGCCTTTTTGCTTCCTCATCACATCCGTATCCTATGCCCTTTAGCACCACCACGTTGCTCACTTCACCTAATCCGTTTACTTTGTAAGCTATCTCCACGGTGCCTTCCACCCGCTGCTTCAGCGCCTCCTCCGGATACCTTATGTTTTCTGAAATGAACTTACTCAAAGCAGCATTTCCCCCTCGGTAGCGGGGTGTTTTTATAAAGCTACCTGGCTTTTTCGGTTTCTTCATTTGCTTACTCGCAGGCTTCCTAAGCTACAGCATTTCCGGTAGCTCTCCCAGAATTTTTTCACCTTTTACCAATCGGTTAATCACACCTGCCTGTTGCTCTTTCGTTAAGCATCAATCCAAAAAAACAATTTTTTTCGAAAACCAATTGAAAATTATATGTAAAATGGCATTCGTAATCAATCAACCAATACTATGAAAAAACTATCATTCCTCTTCATTGCCTTACTGGCGCTGGATAGCTGTAACCAACCCACAAGCACTCAAACAGATACTGCTCAGGCGGAATCAGGAACAGTGGAACAAAAAGCCGAGGTAGCTGCCGTGTGCATATGGGATAACCTTTCGGTACGGGCGGCCGCCGACTCCAAGAGCCAGTGGCTCACCTCAATAAGCATTGGCGAGAGCCTCACTTTGCAGGGCGAATCTGCGGTTGATTCAGCCGACAACAACAGAGAATATGTGAAAGTGAAGCTGGCCGACGGAAAAGAAGGATGGACTCAGAAGACGCTTCTTGTGGAAGGAGGTACTGCGGCGGTGTTTACGCAAGCCGTTCCGATTTATAAACGCCCCGATTTACTTACCAAAACCGAAAACACCTTCAGCGAGATGGATATTGTGGCGATTAAAGGCGTGCAGGAAGGTTGGGTTGAAGTAACCGGCAAACGTAAAGAAGGCAAGTGGATCGAAACGGGATGGGTAAAAAAGGAAAGTCTCTCGTCGAATAACGTAGACATAGCTACTGCCAAGTTTTCCAGAATTGCGCTCGAAGAAACCGATACTGAAAAGAGAAAACAGGCTTTGGCTTCTATTGTAGAAAACCCCGACTTTGCCGGCTCAGCATTTATACCCAGGCTACAAGGCGAGCTGGAAGGCCTGACAGCTGACCCAATGCAAGCAGAAGCCGATACTGTTCAGGCACTTTAATTCAGTATATCGCAAAAAAAACTGCCGGAGAGGTGCCCTCTTCCGGCAGTTGATTTTAGTTTCTCATTTTATCGGCCGTGAGTTGTTTGGCCATTGCCGCCCCAATCAGCGCTTCCAGCGGCGTCCCCTTACCGTCTCCACCCATTATCATCGTTTCCGGAAAGTTGAGTTTGGCAATTTCGCCTGCCACCCCTATCGCGGTTTTGTACTCCCACTCGGCCCTTTCCTGGGGCGTTAGGCCTGCCGACACAAGCTTGGCATTCTCGTAGGCCTGGGCATCTGCTGTTACCCGGCGTTGTTCAGCTTTTAAACGCTCCGTTTCCAGTGCAATCGCTGCCAGCTCCTTGTTGGTGCGCTCCTGCTTCAGCTTTGTCTCTATAGCAATCAGTTGCTTTACCTGCTCAGTTTCCTGCGTCACCCGCTCGGCTGCCTTGTCACGTTCACCTTCAGCTATAATTCTGGATTGTGCAGCTTTTGCTGTTTCCACCTTTTGCTGCTCAATTTGCCGTTTAGCCGATTCGTCCCGCTGTGCTTCGAGCCGCTGCTTAAAAGTAGGCTCCAGCTCCACATCGTCCACAATCACCTGCGACACAATGATGTTGTTTTCGGTCAGTTCGTGCGGAATCCTCTTAGGCAGCCCGTTTTCCAGCATCTTTTCAACCGTGTAGGTAGTTCGCACCTCTTTAATCCCCCGCTCTTTGTCGTCCATTTGAATCTCATGAAATACGGTGTCTTTGTTTTCTATTTTGATAACAGCATAAGCACCGTTTTTCAATTGTTCGTCGAGAGTTTGCCTGAAACTCTGGGCCTCACCAGAAATATAATCCTGCGCGGCGAACATGTAGCCTGTATTCGTGGTTTGTTCCCTTATAGTGGGAATAAGCGTGTTTTGAACCAGATTTTCCATACTTCTGTACTTTATTGCCATAGCCACAAACGACTCCTCGTCGGAGGGAATCTGGAAACGGCCTGAGATCATTACAGTGGCTGTTACCTGGTCGATGAAACGGATTGGTATTGGTTCCATTATCCCCTCTATATCTTTCAGGTTTTCCCCGGGTCGCACCACCTTTATGTCTATAAATTTTTGCCAGGGGGTGATTTTTGCAAACCCACGCCACTTTATGCCCTGACTAATTACCACATCGGTGTTTCCCGTAGGATATACAAGAAAATATTGGTAACCCGGCTCAGCCCAGAAAAACATGTAGGGCAGGGTGATGAGGGATAATCCGGCAATTATTACTGCAACAAATGCACTTTTCGGAAAAAGCATAAAAAAAGCCGGGAACCGGCTACCAAACTTTGAATCATAAACAGCATCTCGGCTCGGTAGAATCGTTCGAAAAAAGAGCGCAAATAGCCCAAAAACAATGATCAAAATTCCAAAAATTTTCATTTACTTCTGATTTAAGGGTTCAACATCAATTTAGATATATTATACTGCAATAAAGCATGTTTTGTTGCATATAATTGTATAAACGTAAATAAAACACAATATAATTCCGTGTTACGCTAAATATGCGGAATATGATAGCGCAGTGAATATCAGGCTATTACGACCCCACCATCGGAAGGTAACCCCTGAAAAAATATATTTTTTCCACTGTGAGAGAGGGGAAATTACTGAGCGAATGGCCGTGTGTGGAACACCCTGGCTGTCCGACCTGCGAAGGCGAATCTATGGGTGGCGTTCTTCGTGACCTCCAGGCTTACGATGCGTACAGGATTACGAGGCTGGGGTAATAATAAAACCACCCCCGTCGCCAGGAGTGGTTCTGAAAAATTTACCTGAATTTGTTATTGTACAGTTCTTAGCCGCACATCTCCGTAGTCGCTGGAAATCCGGATGCTGCCCCCTGCACCTGTGCCCAGTTTACCCCGGTATTCTTTGCTGTTGTGATCTTTTACAACATAATTGAAATCGAAGGGCACTCCAGAGTAAGACATGTCGCAAAACTTCAACGTGCTTTCTATGGTAGCATTGGTGCCATTTTGCAGGCCGATGTCGAACGAACCGAATTTGCCCTGAAGGTTTATCCTCTGGAAATTTTGTGCCACCTGGCGTATTGTAAAATCGCCGGAGTAGCTGGTAGTAAGATCGATAGACTGGTTTAGCTTATCCAGCTTAAACCCGGAAAAGCTGACCTTGCCGGTGATATTATTCAGTGTACCGAACTTTAGGTTACCATACTTGGCGTCGAGCGACACATCAGCAAGGTCTTCAATGACGACATCGGAAAACTGCTGATTAATGGTGGCATTGGTTACCTTACCCATTTCAAGTTTCGAGTACTTTACAGTCAGGTTCGACTTTTTAGCTCCCTTTATGTCGCCGTTTCCAAAAGAGAGTTCAAGTGTGAGATCATTGCTGAAATTTTCGGCTTTGATGTTGCCATAGGCGATGTCGAGATTGGCCGTTCCATCGTAAGGCCCTATGTAGGTATCGCCAAAGCTGTTTTTTATCCTTAGCGGAAGATTGGAGGGCATTTTTATCTCGTAATTAATTTCGAACGACTCATCGTTCCTGTTATTAAGGCTTCCGTCGATTCTGGTTTCAAACGAGATGGCCTGCGAGCTTTCTGCAATCGAAACATTAATTTGCTCCAGCATTTTATCTGCCCTGGCTTCGTTCCTCCGGTCTACTTTAATTATTACCTCTACGTCAATCTGCGGTTTGTCCCAGGTAGCTACCTGCACCCTTCCGAACTTATTTCTGATCGAAAGTTCAAGCCGGCTGTCGTTTACCTTGTACGACTTCGATATCCGTTTCTCTTTCTCTACTTCCTGCGCCCAGGCGGCACCTGTAAAAGCCCAAAGTACAATAACCAGACCGATACACTTCAGCCCTGTAATCACTTGCCTTTTCATTTCTTTAGTTTTTTAAATTGAAACTGTTTCTTCCTGCTCCTTCATCGTTTGAATTTTCTGAAGGAGATTGATCTGTTGATTTAGAATTTCGACACGCAATTGGAGATTGCGAATTACAGCATCCATCAGTTTCTCATTATATTGAAAGTTCTCGAGTTCGCTCTTCAACTCCAGGTACATTGAATCCAGCTTATTTACATCAGCCAAAAATTCATCTTCGAGATTAACGTGAGCCAGCTGAAAAGCCTCGATCTCTGCCTTTTTCTGGTTAATCAGGCTCGTATAATAGCTATCTGCAGCTTTAAACTCCTGGTACTCCGGCGACATGGCCACCTCCGACGCCGGCTCGGCGCCATTTTTCAGCACTTTTTCAGCTAAAAACCATGCACTGGTGAAAAAGAAAAATACGGCAGCTATTTTCCACACCCACGACAGCGACGCATTTGCACCCAACTTTTTCGTGCCTGCAGCGGCATCGTGCTGCATCTCTTTGCTGATGTTTTCCCAAACCCGGTCCGATGGAGTTTTGTCGTCAAACCCGGCCCGGTTGTTCCGTATAAAATCTTCCAGATAATCACTCATAACTCACCTCCGACTTTAGGATTTCTCTCAATCTGCTTTTTGCCCTGTTAAATTGCGATTTTGATGTAGATTCGGTGATTCCGAGTATTTCAGCAATTTCCCTGTGGTCGTAGCCCTCGAGTAAGTACAGCGACAACACAACACGGAAACCGTCGGGCAGTAGTGGAATTGCCTTTTTTATTCGCTGCACGGTCAACATCGTCTCCATGTCGTTTTCCTGGGCAGCGGGCTCATCCGCCACATCTACGTCGTCCATTTCTACTGCGCTTAGCTCCAGCCTTTTTTTCCGTATGTGGTTAATGGCTTTGTTTACCACAATACGCTTTAGCCATGCACCAAAGGCTGCCTCACCCTTGTAGGAATGAATGTTGCGAAAGGCACTAAGAAAAGACTCCTGCAGGATATCTTCCGCGTCTGCATCACTGTTGGTAATCCGCCAGGCCACATTCATCATTGCCTTCGAGTACAGCTTGTAGAGCTGGTACTGCGCTTCCGAACTCCCATCTTTGCATCCATCGATCAGATGCTGATGGATATTAACTACAGCGCTGCTCCTAGTCTCTGCCACGTTGTTACTCCAAGTATTTGCCTGTGGTACTGGTGAATCCTCCAATGATTTTGCAACTGCGTTCTCCAAACCTATCAAAATTCTGAACTAAAGACATGACAGGAAAAACAAGGTTGCACAAGAAATCAGGTGTGAAAAACAAAGTTGAAAAATTTTATCTTTTTTGCTGTACGCCGTCGTAGAAATCGTCAGAATAGCCGTCGTTGTCCCAATCGAGCACAGCTGCAAAACCCGCCCTGTTGTTGGGAAGGACCGAAAAATAGTAGGCTGTAGACCCCTCGTCGGTCGACAGATACAGGCTGTCGCCGATAAAATGCCATTTACCCTCCGACTCAAACAGCAGCGAATCGGCAAGGTTATAGTACCTCGAAATATAGGTTCCGTTGTTGTAGTAAGTGGTCCGTATAGGTTTCATCTGCAGAAGAGAATCCCACTGGCCCTCGTTCACAATCAAGATAGAGTCGTGCTCGGTGTTGTTTACCGTTTTTTGCTGAACATACAAGGAAACATTGCTCCATTCGCCTTCAAGCTGAGCGTACTTGTCTTTTTCGGTGCTACACGACAAACTGAGGGATAGTAATAAAAAAAATGAAGCCGTTGTTCTCATATAAAAAATAGCCAACCTAATTTACATTAAGTTTTTATAATTCACTCGCATAAATTTCATTTTTCGGTGTACCACCCTGGCAGCGCAGATTTTCCATTCGCCAACTGCGGGGCTGACCCCGGCTGCTTTTTTTGCACCAAACATAATGCTACAGCATGCAGGAGAGCAGGTCGTAAAACAAACGATAAAAAAGCCGGCTTTAGGGTTTTTGCTTGCGCAGTACTTTGATGGCTAGTCCATTAGTCCTGCCTTCATTGCAAATTTAATGAGCGCGGCAACATTATTTGCACTTAGCTTCCGCATTATGTTTTTTCGATGGGTGTCTACGGTGTTTTGCGAAATAAACAGCTTGTCTCCAATCTCCCTGTTGTTGAACCCCTCAGCAATGAGCTTAAGTATTTCTATCTCCCGCTCGGTAAGATCGAAGGCCGTTACCGAGGCATTTTGAAAACTGCTGTGGGCCTTTGCTCCCTTTTCCATTTCAAGCGCCTCTTTCACCTCGTCGCTAAACGATTTCCTTCCGGCCATCACCTCACTTATGCTTTTCAGGAATTCCCTCCGGTCGGCATTTTTCACCTGGTAGCCATCGGCTCCAATTTTGATGGCCCGCTGTATTAGCGACTTCTCTTTGTGCATACTGAGAATAATGATCTTAACATGTGGCAACCGCCGCTTTATTTCTTCCGTGCTTTGAATACCATCCATCATGGGCATATCAATATCCATGAGCACCAGATCCGGTTGAAGAATTTCCACTTTTTTAATCGCCTCAAATCCATTTCGCACGGTGCTTATTACCTCGTAGCCTGGTTCGCCGTCGAGCAGCGAAACGAGGCCCTCTGTTACCAGTTGATGATCGTCGGCAATTAAGATCTTTATTTTACTCATCGGCTATTGGTATTGTTACCGTAGCTACTGTGCCTGCGCCAGGGCTGGGATCGTAGTTTACTTTGCCATGCAATGTAGTGAGTCGGCTCTTAATATTCATTAATCCATGCCCGGCGGCTGGTGCTTCGCTTTCAAATCCCCGCCCGTTGTCTTCAACTACCATGATGAGTTTTGACTTGTTGACGAAAAGCTGTACCGAAACCCTGGTAGCACCTGAATGCTTTATGATGTTATTAATTAACTCCTGCAGTACCCTGTACAGGCTTATTTCGACCCGCTCACCAAATCTTCTTTCGGCGTGGTAGTGCTCAAAAGTATGCGCAATGCCGGTGTACATGAAGGTCTTCTCCAGCATATCGCCTATAGCAGCTACCAGCCCGAGGTCGAGCAGCGCTTTGGGCATCATATGATGGGATATGTTCCGAACCTCCGAGGCCGATTGATCAAGAATATCGGTCAGTTTTTGGATGCGCACCGACTCGCCCGGCAGCTTCTCAGAAAAATCGGTTGCCATTTTTTGCCATGCCATTTTTAACCCACTCAGTTGCTGGCCAATGCCATCGTGCAAATCTTTCGATATCCGCTTCCTTTCATCTTCCGTAGCCAGCAGCACAGCTTCCAAGCCCTTCTCCTGCTCGTGTATTATGGCTTTTTGCAACACCAAACCCTGTTTTGCCTTATACCTGCTATAAAAAATAAGTCCAAATACAAGTACCGCTGCCAAGCCGGTGAGGAGTGAAACAACCTGAGCATTTTTAACAAAAAGAGCCGCTTGCTGCCTTTCGATGTGCAGGGCCTGTTGCAGTATTTGCTTTTCTTTCCTTTCGCTCTGGTACAGCACCTCCATGTTGGCAATCTGCCTGGCTCGTTCTTCATCAATCATTTTGTTGTGATACGCCGAATGCTGCTGATAAGCGCCCAGAGCCTTTGCCGGTAGATTTAGGCGCTCAAATAGGGATGCCTGCAGTTGATAAGCCAATGCCAGCAAACGGGCACTTTTGTTGGCATGGGCAAGAGAAATGGCCGAATCGAGATAGCTGTGTGCAATTTCGGCATTGCTTAGCTCCATATACGCTTCAGCGGCGTTGCAGGCAGCTATAGTTTGCTGGTAGAAATCGCTTACCTTTTTTGCCGCAGTTATCGACTGCTGGTACCAGCGAATGGCCTGCGGCAGGTCTCCCCTGAAAAACTGTATCGCTCCCAGGTTGGACAACACAGCGGGCATTCCGTCGAAATTGCCTAAGCCCGTTTTGATCCTGATAAATTCGTTGTAATTCATTTCAGCTGAGTCCAATTTCCCCTCGTTCAGCTGCATATTGCCAATATAAATAAGGGTTGCAGCGAGGGCATCTTCATCGCCGGAAATGAGGGCTATCTTCTTCGCTTCGACAAAAAAGCTTGCTGCGGCGCTTTTAATACCCATGTTGAGGTAGCACTCACCTGTGTTTGTGCGGCAATATACCTGCAGCCGGGGGAGCGAGAGACTATCGGCCAACCGAAGCCCTTTTAGCGAATAGTCGATAGATTTTTGATAATCGCCAAGGTCCTTATAAATAACGGAAAAAGCATTATATACCGACGCCTGCTTCTCCGGGTTTGCTGCGGCCTGCCAATAATTGAGCGCCTGCTGCTGATACTGAATGGCGCTGTCGTAAAGCGCCTGCTCTTCGAAATGGACACCCAATGCGTGGTGGGCTTCCGCAATGCCGTCGGGCCGGTTGGCTGCGGCGGAGTATCGCAACAGATTCTGCGCCTGGCTGCGATACCGCTCCGCATTTACATGCAGGTCGCTTTTTAACCGATCGACATAATAAGCGATGGAATCGGTAGTACTTTGCGACTGCAGAAAGTAAACCGGAAGCAGACACAGCAGCAAATTTGTTGCGACTTTACGCAAAGCCGATGCTACGGGCAGTTTGTGGTTTGGGTGGCAGGGCATATTTACCTACTAAATACGAGGTAATATAAAGCGCAATAAATACCCCAAATGGTGTAATTCGGCGACGGCTTGTACCTGGCACTTGAGTAGAATTGCGCCGTAAACAGCAGCACTTCAAGCCGCGGCTGGCCTGGGCACCATGGTTGCTACTGTTTACATCCGAGTGGTAGATTAAGTCACCGCATCAGGCAATTTTGAAACGACCGGGCACGTAATAAATGTGAACACGCCGAATGATTCTGTCCTTTGCAATGTTAATTTGACAACAACTCTGCACTGCCGGGGCCATTCTAAGAAAATTCTTTACGCGGAGACATTCACGGACAGGTTTTAAGTAGTTTAGGGGATCGATCCGCAAAAATCAAAAAAAATATATATTGGCTAATGCAAGACCTACATCTGCCCAATACTGAGCAAACACGATATTTTGCTTCAATGGGCGACGGCGGACCCGTTTATACCGAATTTCATCCTGAATGGATAATTGTTGAGCCATGGAATGCCTTTTCGTCTATTCTAATACTTCTGCCTGCTGTTTACTGGGCGTACAAATTGCGGGGAGAATATAAAAACCATCCTTTTCTTGCCTATTGCATTCCTTTGCTGTTTTTGGGAGGATTGGGTAGCACACTGTTTCATGCCTTCCGGGCAAGTCCGCTTTTACTCTATATGGATGTGCTGCCTACCGCTATTCTCACGCTATCCATTAGTATCTACTTCTGGGTAAAGGTGCTTCCAAAATGGTGGATGGTGTTGGGTGTTATTGGCCCTGCTGCCCTCCTTCGATGGGGCGTTTTCTACCTGGTGTCGCCGCATACTGCTGTAAACATCGCTTACGCCATAACCGGCACACTACTGTTTTTGCCCATAGTATTGATTTTGAAAAAGATCAATTTCAGGTATAGTATCACCATAGGAGCATCAATTGCGCTGTTCGTACTTGCGCTGCTATTCAGAGAAATTGATGCCTGGCAGGAGCAGGTATTTCCCATGGGCACGCACTTCATCTGGCATATTCTTACCGGCTTGGGAGCCTTTTTACTTGCAGAATTCCTGTACCAGTTCCGACGTATCGAAACCTCTGGAGAAGTGCCCCAAGCTGCCTGAAGCCCGGCTCCCGGCTCCCGGCAGCCGGCAGTTTACTTTTCAATCAGCTCCTGTACATTTTCCAGGGCAATTTCGAAGTCGGGCGTAATTTCCAGCGCTTTATTGAACATAGCTTTGGCTTCATCGGTATTGCCCTGCTCTTTCGCCACCAGGCCTTTGAGGTTATAAACCGCGGCATGCATGCTAACCTGCTGCGTTGTATTATCTGACTTTGAAAAAACCAGCTTCTGCTCCTTTAATTCCGGCTTCGACAGCAGTATGTCGGCGGACGTATTGGCTTCTACAAGCCGCTTAAGCTGAAACTGCAAAAAGGCGATTTTGTAAAGCGTAATGGGATTACTCTGCTTCAAATACAGTGACTCATATTGGTTAAGAGCCCGGTCGGGTAGCCCCAGGTTTTCGTAAGACACCGCCGAAAGCTCCAGCAGCAGCGGGTTGTTCGGATTGCGGCGGAGTGCTTCCTGAGACACGATAGCTGCAGATGCGTAGTTTTGAAACTCAAAGTACAGCAAGGCAAGCGAGTCGATCAGTGCTGGATTTTTGCTGTCGATGGCGATCATATTGTAGAGTGCCATACGTGCCACGGAGGGATCGTTGAAGGTTGATGCCATCTCAAAAATAAGCTTGTTACGCTTAAATTCGGGGGTGTTCTGGGGCGAATCCTGAGCTTGCGCTGAAATAACTATTGCCAGCAATACCGTAAAAACCAAAATGAGTCTCTTCATATCGTTTCTGAAAAATTTTTCGCTTTCAAATTTATATTCTATTTGCTACCGATGGTGATCAATCTTTAAAAATTACCTTGCCTGGCTCAAATCTTTTACTGGCTCCAGGTTCATGCGCTTCGCTGCTTTTAACATGAGACGGTAGCCCTCCTCAAAATTGTTTTCGATTTCCCCCTCCAATATGGCTTCCTTAATTATTTCCTTGATTTCTCCCACCTGCCGTGACGGCGGAATACCGAAAACTTCCATGATCATTTCACCAGAAATGGGGGGCTGAAAATTTCTGAGGTGGTCTTTTTCCTCAACCTCAGCCATTTTTTTCTCCACCAGCTCAAAGTTGGCCAAATATCGCTTCACCCGCACGTCGTCTTTGCTGGTAATGTCGGCCTTGCAAAGTTTCATGAGGTCGTCTACGTCGTCGCTTGCTTCGAAAAGCAGCCGGCGAATGGCGGAATCGGTCACTTCCTTTTTCACAAGCGCTATCGGCCTCAGGTGAAGCTTTACCAGCTTCTGCACATATTTCATCTTGTGGTCCATGGGCAGCCTCATACGCCTGAATATTTTCGGCACCATGCGGGCTCCCTTTTCTTCGTGGCCATGGAACGTCCATCCCACCTTTTCGTGAAATCGCTTGGTGGCGGGTTTTGCTATGTCGTGCATAATTGCCGCCCACCGCAACCAAAGGTCGGAGGTTACCCGACTGATGTTGTCGAGCACTTTGAGTGTATGGAAGAAATTATCTTTATGGGCTTTTCCATTGATGACATCTACCCCGTGAAGGTCGGTCATTTCGGGGAAAATAATTTTCAACACGCCGGAGTGGAAAAGCAACTGAAACCCATAGGACGGGGGATTGGACAAGATGATTTTGTTGAGTTCGTCGGTAACCCGCTCCATCGACACAATATCGAGGCGGTGCGCATTCCGCATAATGCCCTCCATGGTGTCGGGTGCTATATCGAAGTTGAGCTGGGCTGCAAACCTGATAGCCCTCATAATGCGGAGGGGGTCGTCGGAAAAGGTAATGTCGGGCCCAAGGGGCGTTCTGATGATCTTCTTTTTCAAATCGGCAATTCCGTTGAACGGATCGACCAGTTCGCCATAGTTTGCCTTATTTAAGGCGATGGCCATGGCGTTGATGGTGAAGTCGCGCCGGTTTTGATCGTCCTGCAAGGTGCCGTCTTCCACTATTGGCTTGCGGCTATCAGACCGGTAGCTTTCCTTACGGGCGCCTACAAACTCAAGGTCGTAGTCTCTCCACTTCACCTGTGCTGTGCCAAAGTTTTTGAAAACAGTAAGGTTGTTTTTCTGGCCTGCCAAATCAGCAACTTTTGCGGCAAGCTCAATGCCACTGCCTACACACACAAAGTCGATATCTTTAGAGTCCCTCTTCAAAAAAATGTCACGCACATACCCACCAACTACGTAAGCCTCTACGCCTAGCTCATCCGCGGCGTTACCTACCAGTTCGAAGACCGCCCCCTGTATTTGCTCCTTTACATTCATCTTTTTTCCAACACAAGTGCAAAGGTAATTATTCCTCTGCCAAGGGCAGCTTGTAAAAATGAACATTATTAAGAAACACCGTGGGGAGCATGAGCTTTTTTCAACCTGAAATAAAACGAAGATCCTTCACCCTTTGCACTTTTTACTTCCAGTATGCTGCCCATGTTTTCGAGAAACTCCTTACAAAGAAGCAGCCCAAGGCCGCTTCCCCTCTCCTGCGAAGTACCAACTTCTGAAAAATGACTGTCCGGCTTGAAAAGCAGATCGAGCTTGTCGGCCGATATACCAACGCCCGAGTCGTTTACCGAAACCTGTATCGCATCTCCGTGGTCTTCAGCTTTAATGGTAACACACCCACCCGAAGCAGTAAACTTAACCGCGTTTGCCGTCAGGTTTCGCACCACTACCGCAAGCTGCGATGCATCGGCCAGTACGATAGCCCCCTGATCTGCTTCACATGAGAGCGTGAGCCCTTTTTTCTCTACAGCAATAGAAAAATGACCTGCAATTTCCTGTACGATTTGCCGCAGATCTACCGGCTGCATGTTTGTTTTGATGCCGTTCATTTGTGAATGCCCCCAATGGAGCAGATTATCCAGTACATCGTAAGACGAATCAACGCTTTGCTTAATTGCAGGCGTAATCGACTGGAGCTCTTCGAGGCTGATCATCCTGCTGCCGATAACCGACATTAGCTGCCGCAGATTGGCTATCGAGCTCCTCAAATCGTGACCGATAATGGAAAAAATTTTAGACTTGGTGGCGTTCATTTCAGCCAGCTTGGCGGCCTGCTTCTCGATCTCCAGGTTTTTTGTCTGCAGAAGCCCGTTATGCTTGGTCTTAATGGAGTACGAGTTGTACTGCACAATAGCAAGCACAACCAACAACACAATAACTACCACTGAAAGTATGAAATAATGCCGCTGGGCAATATCAGCCTGGTTGCTCAGTGCTTTTTCTTTTTCCAGCAGCTCAATCTCACGCTGCTTTCTTTCGAGATTGTATACGGCCTCCATTGAAGCAATAATGGACTCCTTGCCGGCATTGTACGTGCTGTCGTTTATTACTGAATAAAGCTTGTGAAATTTGAGCGCCTGCTCAAACTGTTTTTTTCCTTCGTAGGCCCTGGAAAGAGCGAAGCAAGCACGCATTACCAACAGCGAAGAACCTATTTCCTCACTCATTTCAAGACTTTCCGTAGCCTTTCGAATGGCTTCATCAAACCTTCCTTCTTCCAGGTCGATATTGGCCAGACGCTCGAAACATAGAGCTACTATCCGCCGGTTGCCATTTAGCCTGCCTTCAAGAATAGCCTTCCAGTTATAATCAATGGCCCTTTCGATGTCGCCTTTTTTGAAGTGCAATAGTGCCAGGTGGCTGTTAAAAATTGCCGGAGAAACCCGGTCGCCAATTTCTCTTGCCAGGGCCACTCCTTTTTCGCAATAGTCGATGCCCTGTTCGTAGTTGTCGGTATAAATATTAATACCGCCAATATCGCGATAGGCTTCCAGCAGCACCTTGCTCAACTTGAGGTCGAGCGCCATTTGCTCGGCACGTTTATAGTAGCTTAGCGCCATCTGGTAGGTTTTTTGTTCGAACAGATTGCGACCTGCAGCCAACAGCGCTGTGGCGTGTATCGACGAGGGTGGATGGTTCTCCAATATGCGCACAGCTTCGAGCGCATACCGCAACCCCTCGGCGTAATTTCCCTGAACCCAGTACGACCAGGCCATTTTTTCGTAGCCCGTGGCCTTTATTAGGTCGGAACCCACCGAATCGGCATACGCAATGAGCTTATTGGCATAGTAAAAGCCTGAATCAGCCTCAAAAAGCATCAATCTTGAGGCTTTTCGGGCCAACAAATTTACGAGTGCTGTATCTGCCCGCACCTTGGTTTGGGACAGAACAGGCCCGGACGAAACAAGTAAACACAATACAATCAGCCTAAAAAGCATGTCTCTCAGGTTTTACACTTCTCTTGCATTTTGGTGCGATATGGGAAAAGTGTGGTGAGGCTATTTCGATACAATTAAGGTAATTTTCCGAATTCGGCTACGGTGAAGTATGTTTTTTACGGCCCCATGTACTTACCAGCAGCAGGCACTACCATGCAGCATCTAAAAACCGCAGCCAGTTGCCGTGCATAATGTTAGTAACATCGGCCTCGGTATATCCCCTTTTTCGCAGCAATGCCGGAATCTTACCGAGATCCGCAATGGTGTCCAGGTCATAAGGGCACTGTTCCTTTCCAAATGCACCATCGAGATCGGAACCAATTCCCACATGTAAGGTATTGCCGGCAATCTGACATATATGATCGAGGTGGTCAATCATTTTCTCCAGGTTGCAGTTCATACCTTCGGGGGTAGAAACTCCCCTTACCCAATCCGGCACCATCATCCATGCATCCAATGCACCACCAATTACTGCCTCACGACTTATAAGCTCTTTTATTTGATCGTCGGAAAACTGGCGGTTGTGATTTACCAGGGCGCGGCAGTTGTTGTGGCTGGCCCACACAGGGCCTTTGTAATGCGCCATTGCCTCCCAGAAGCTGTCGTCGCATAAATGCGTAGCATCCAATATTATACCCAGTCTTTCCATTTCCTTCAGCAGCTCACGCCCATTCGGCCCCAGCCCACCCGATGCGTCGGTTCCCTGAGCGTAGCGGCCTGGACCGTAGTGGGCAGGCCCAAGAGCACGAAGGCCTCGGGCGTAGGCTCGTTCCAGGTAATGAAGGTCCACAATCGAATCGGCTCCCTCAAGACTCAAAATGTAGCCAATGGGCTTTTTCAAATTTGACTCACCGTTTTGCCACAACTCCAAATGCTGATGCAGGCCCGCTTTGTCGCTAATCTGCACCATTTCGCCTTTTTCTTCCATGGCGCTATACCAGCTAAGCTGCCCCTGCGTTTGCGCCCAGGCCTGCTCAGGAGAGTGCCAGCCCGGCAGGGGATTTCCAGGTGCTACATACCTGGCTATCTGGGTAGCTACTATCAGCCCGATGTTTCCCTTCCGCAACTCCGGCAGCGAAACCACTGCTTTGGCTCTATCTGGCTTGTCGGTTAGCCCCTTTTCACGATCATTTATTTTTTCTACGGGCAGCTGGAGATCTCTATTCCACTCCAATGCATTCATGGCGAGATCGAGATGCGCATCAATTGTAAACATATGTAGCTAATAATGGTAAGTGGAAAGCGAATGGATTAGTTGTAAAATACACCGGTGATGGTACCCCGGTTCTGTTTTCGTAAACAATTGTTAGGAAAATAAATCTAATAAACAAAGTAATAATGCAGCTCAAAAAAGGATAAAAGTTTTCGACATATTCATTGGGTCGATCGTTTTTCAATAACACGCCACGTTATGCCCTATTAGAAAACAAAAAAAGGAATCCGATATAGATTCCTTCAGCCCGCAAAATATCACAAAATGTTATGCAGTTGCAGCTTTAGGCTTTCTCCCTCTTTTCCCGCTGGGGCCGCTCTTCAATTTACCACCAAGTGAAATAATAAGAGCCTTGGCCAGGTCGTCAGCGTCTTTTGTATCGCCAAACAACATTCCTTTTATTGCTTCCACGGGATTAATCACCGTGCCTTTTATCCCTTCAGTTAAAGGTTTTACTTTGCCATCTTCGGTTTGAATCAAATATCCATTCGTTTTGGCATTTCTGATAATTTCAGTGAATAATGCTTGATCAAATTTCATCGCCATTGTGACTTGGTTTAAGTTAATTCTCAAATTTATTACACTTTAGTCCAGATGCAAAAACAAGTCAATATAATTTTCAAATTGAAGCCACAATTTAAATTTCAACTAAACGGAAATTGAATTGAAAATAAGAAAAATTGATCTGTTGGATTTAGCCAAAAAGATCGGAGCTTAAGTACCGATCGCCCCGGTCGCAAACAATGAAAACAATTACCCCCGACTGCAGATTGGCAGCCACTTTGAGAGCGGCCACGAGTGCGCCTCCGCTGCTCATTCCTGCCATTATTCCTTCCTCCTTTGCAAGCCGCCTGGTCATTTGAGTGGCTTCGTCCTGGCTAATATCGACCACACGATCGACCCGCTGAGGTTCAAATATTTTGGGCAGAAATTCGGGCGACCACCGGCGAATACCCGGGATGCTGGAACCTTCAGTAGGTTGCGTGCCCACGATCTGCATATCCGGCTTTTTTTCTTTTAAAAACCTGCTCACGCCCATTATTGTACCCGTGGTGCCCATTGCCGACACAAAGTGCGTTATTTCACCGGCCGTATCGCGCCAAATTTCGGGACCGGTAGTTTTATAGTGCATGCTCCAATTATCGCTGTTGGCAAACTGGTTGAGGATAAAATACCTCTCTTCCTCTGCCATTTTCTCAGCCAATTCCCTCGAATATTCGATGGTTTTGGCAGCGGGTGTTAAAATAACCCTGGCCCCGTAGGCTTCCATCGATAGTACCCGCTCTTTGGTTGAATTGTCGGGCATTATGAGTGTCATGTGCACTCCCATAGTTTGGGCTATCATAGCAAGTGCTATACCTGTATTTCCGCTTGTAGCTTCAACCAGTCTATCGCCTGGTTTAATTTCGCCCCTGTCCAGCGCACTTTTAATCATGTTGAAGGCCGCCCGGTCCTTCACACTTCCACCGGGGTTTTGCCCTTCGAGTTTGGCCAGCAGCTTCACATTTTTGTTGGTGGGAATTTTCTGCAACTCGACAAGGGGTGTATTGCCAATTAGATCGAAAAGCTTCATTGTGCAGGTTCTTTGTAAATAAAGAGATCGGTTTCTTCCGTATTGCTGTTGTACATGCGTGCCTGGTAGTAAATTTTCGAGTGTGGAGGAATACTTCGGGTGATCCACACATTTCCGCCTATTACACTATCGTGCCCTATAACGGTTTCGCCTCCGAGAATGGTAGCCCCGGCATATATCACTACATTGTCTTCTATGGTAGGATGCCGTTTTTTCTCCGCATCTTTTTTGTCGACGCTGAGCGCACCCAGTGTAACGCCCTGGTACAGCTTCACATTATTTCCTATTACTGTTGTTTCACCAATTACCACGCCTGTACCATGATCGATGCAGAACCGGGTTCCGATGGTTGCTGCAGGGTGAATGTCGATACCCGTTTTGCCATGCGCATGTTCGGTAATTATCCGTGGAATGACTTTTACCCCCAGTTTGTGTAGTTCGTGCGCTACCCTGTACGCCGAAATAGCGTAAAAGCCCGGATAAGTGCGGATAACCTCGCTTTTGCTTTTGGCTGCCGGATCGCCTTCGTATAAGGCTGCGATGTCGTCTACAATAAGCGCATGAATGGCAGGAAGCTTTTCGAAGAAACTTGCGGCCACGTTCTCCAGATCTACCACTCCCTTTATTGGGTTCACGGTAAGCATTTCGTCGAGTTCGATCTGCAGCTTTCGCAGATGTATTTCGAGCTCCCTTTCGGAAGAGAAAACCCGCATCGAAAAATCGGGGAACAGGGTTTCCAGCAAGTCAACAAAAAACTGTGATACCCTCTGCGGAGGCGGACACCTTGGGCACTCCTGATGGTCTTTGAAAAGATCCTCTAAAAATTTACTACTCATGACTACTCAAACTGATTTTTAACAAAAGGGTTCCGGTTTATCCACAAAAGGTTGAGAGAAGCATTTTTCAGTACTTCAAAATAGAAAAATTAAAATTTTAAACCGACCAGCCCTTCTCGCTTAACCGAAAAAAGGCTGCCCGGTAAAGAGCAGCCCTTTCAATTTTCAATTCATTTTCTTGTTTATTTCTTTATCTCCAGCGATTGCGAATTAACTCGTTCGCCTTTGGCATCCAGTTCAATTATTTCGTAGCCAAGCTGCTGAAGCTTCGGCAGATTAGATGCCTTGTCGCCAACCACCAGTATGTTTATTTTGTCTGGTTGCAGGTTCTTTTTAGCAAGCGCATTTATTTCTTCTTTGCTGATTGTGTTCACTATTTTCGTTTGTTTTTCTACAAAAGACTTGTCGAGGTCGTAGTGCACAATCCGGCGCAGGAAGTTCGCTTTTTGTCCGGGTGTTTCGTAGTTGCGGGCGTCGCGCTGGCCAATGGAGCTGCGCATAAACTTCAGTTCCTCGTCGGTAATGCCCTTCTCCCTGTACTCGGTTAGCTCCCGCATAAACTCAGCCACTGCACTGTCGGTAGCCTGGGCTTTTACACCGGCCTGCATGGTGTATGGGCCGGGTTCGTCGTCGGAGTTAAAGTAGGCAAACGCACCGTAAGTCCAGCCTTTATCTTCGCGGAGATTCAGATTGATACGGCTATTGAATGCGCCACCGAGCGGGAAATTCATCAGGTACGACTTGTAGTAGTCGCCAGTCACGTCGTACTTCATGTTGGTAACGTATCCGAGGCGAATTTCTGACTGGGGAGCATTCTCCTTGTCGACCAGATACAGTACAGTTTTACCTACGGGTTTTGCCGCTGGTAACTCTGGCAGCTTCACGTCTTTCTTTTCCCATTTTTTTAGGAAATCGAGTTTCGGCAGCACTTCAGCTTTCGACAGGTCGCCCACTACTACCAGCTCGGCTATCGAGGGTGAGTAATATTTGCTGTAAAACGACTTCACATCGTCGACAGTAATTTTAGTAACTGTTTCCTCTATTCCGCTTGCGGGCACAGAAAAAATGTGGTCGTCGCCAAACAGCAGCCTCCCATATACCTGGTCAGCAATTGCTGACGGGTCTTTCTGGCTGGCTTTTATTCCTTCCAACTGCTGGTTTTTCAGCCTGTCGAAGTCTTCCTGTTTAAAGGCAGGTCGCTTCAGCACCTCGTCGGCTAATTCCAGTGTCCGGTCTATATTTTTCTTAAGCGAGCTGATGTAAATGGTAGTGCGCGAATCGTCGGCGCTTACGCTAATGCTGCTGCCTATTTTGCGGAGCTCCTCCTGCAACTGCTCAGAGGTATAGTTTTGCGTCGACTCGTTCATCATGGCTGCCGTAAGCGAAGCCAGCCCCGACTTGGTGGGGTCGTAGGCGTCCATTTTGTGTCCGCCGTTGATGGTAAGCTGTAATGCTACAACCGGAATTTCGGTGCTCTCGGTGCCTATTACCTTGATGCCATTATCGAAGGTTTCCTTCCAGAAATCGGGCACCTTTACTACGGGATTGGGCCCAAGGCCAGGTCTTTGGCTCCTGTCGAATTTGTCGCCTTCCGGCCTTTTGTATTCTAACCCGCTGTAGTCTGTTTTAGGAAAAGGATTGTCGCCCGAAGTGGGTATTGTATAGTTGTCGGGCCTGGCGGGTGGGGTATTTTCATCGGGCAATACGCTCAAAATCACTCCCGGCTTTCCTTTTATATACTTGTTAAACACACGAATCACATCTTCTTTTGTCAGAGAAAGATATCTCTCAAGTTCCTCCTTTATTCCATCAGGATTGCCCTGAAAGGTCTCGTAGCTTGCCAACTGCGATACCTTGCCGCTAACGCTGGCCAGGCCATTGACAATAGAAGACTCTCTGCTTGCCTTAAATTTGGTAATGTCGTCGTCTGAAACGCCCTCTTTCTCGAAATCGGTAAGAATCTGGCGCATTTCTGCTTCAAAATCGGAAAGTGTTTGCCCCGGAAAAGGAAGCACAAACATTGTAAATTCGCCTGCCAGCTCGCTTGCGGGGTGAAAAGCAGACGCCTGGATGGCCTTCTGCGTTAGTTCAAACCTTTTGTAGAAATAGGAGCTTTTTCCGGTACCTAAGATCTCCGACAGGCAGTCGAGGGCGGCTTCGTCCGGGTGAAAGCGGGGCACTGTGGGAAATGTAAACAGAATTGCCGGAAAACGGATGTTGGAATCGACGTACGACACGTAGCGATCCTGCTGCAGTACCGGCGGCTCCAGCTGAAGTGGTTGCACTTCTGGTCCGCGGGGAATGATGCCGAAATATTTTTCAACAAGCGACACTACCTGCTTCGGGTCTACGTCGCCCCCCACTGTAAGTGTGGCGTTGTTTGGGCCGTACCATCTTAAAAAGAAGCGCTTGAGGTCGTCTACATCCACACGGTCGAGGTCTTCTACTTTGCCGATAGTGAGCCATGAATAGGGGTGGCCGTAGGGGTAAAGCGTAGCAGCATTCAGCTCGCTCCAGCGGCCGTACGGGCGGTTATCGTAGTTCTGGCCCTTTTCATTTTTAACTGTTGCCCGCTGTACTTCAAACTTCTTCTGCGTAACGGCGTTGAGGAAAAATCCCATCCGGTCGGCCTCCAGCCACAACATTGTCTCAAGCTGGTTGCTCGGCACGGTCTCGAAATAATTGGTGCGGTCACGATTTGTTGTACCGTTTAGGGTTCCGCCCGATTCAGTCACAATTTTGAAATGCTCCTCATCTTCAACATTTTCAGATCCCTGGAACATCATATGCTCGAAAAAATGCGCAAAACCGGACTTCTGAAGCTCCTCTCTCGCCGAGCCAACGTGGTAGGTTACATCCACGTGAACCAATGGATCGGAGTGATCTTCGTGAATAACCAAAGTAAGTCCATTGGCCAATTCGTATTTTTCGTAAGGAATAACAATCTCGTCACCGGTTTTTACAACCTTTTCAACGAGCTTGGTTTGCGCCCACACACCTGGTGCGAAAAGCAGCAATAGTATCAGTAGATTCTTTTTCATTCGGCTGAAAGTTTATCCCAATAGTAATACAATCATTGGTATTATACTATTTAGAAGGTTTTTTTAACAAGTGTCAAGAATGAATAAGTTAATTTTCGCTTTGCCTTGTTTCAATGTAAAAACCACACCTATGCAACAGCTACATCTCAAAAAAACGTCCCCGTCAAAACTTCGTTTCATTGCCATAACAGCCTTAATAGCAGGCACGCTGGATATTACCGCAGCCTGCGTGCAGAGCTACCTGGTTTCGGGGCGCACCCCCGATTTTGTGCTTAAATTCGTGGCCAGCGGTGTATGGGGCACTGACGCATTTTCCGGAGGCACTGGTATTGTTGTAGCGGGGCTGATCTTTCATTTTTTCATAGCCCTGAGCTGGACAATTCTTTTTTTTGCTGTTTACAATAGCCTAAAGCTCTATCGCCTCCATACTGTATTGGCAGGCGTGAGCTATGGCATCTTTGTTTGGCTGTTGATGAACCTGGTGGTGCTGCCGCTAAGCAATACGCCGCCCCTTTCCTTTAGCTGGAAAGGAAGCCCCATAAGCGCCGCGATAATTGTGGTGGCCATTGGCTTACCTATTGCTTACGGGGCGGCTGCCTTCTACAAGCAGGGAGGCGTTAGGGCTGAAAGCTGAGAAAAACCACGTCGTCGGTCTGCAGTTCGGAGCCCTTCCACTGGTTGAACATATCCTTCAGCACAGCCGGGTCGAACTCTTCGGCGCCGGCTACTTGCTGCAATAGCTTTTTTGTTTTGATGCGCTTCCCGTTGGGCCCAATTTGGTCGACCACACCGTCGGAGTAGGTAACCACGGACTCCTCTTCACCCACCAGCACCTTTTTCGATCGCAGAAATTTTACCAGTAGATTTTGGTCCATCGATTTTCTGCCTTTGAACATGCGCTTGCTTGCCCCCATCACCAGCAAGGGCAGCCCTGTGCTGCTAAAATACAGGGTTCTTGTACTAAACTCGTATTTCATAGCAATCATTTCGCAGCCGATGCCATAGCCCTCCACCAGGTTTTGATTCTGTATGTCGTTCAGGCTTTTGTGAAGTCTTTTTATAAGCATGTGCGGCGCCATATCAGCTTCAAAAACCTGGTTGAGCACCGACATGATGCTAACCGAGGCCAAAGCGCCTTCAATAGAATGGCCTGTGCAGTCGCCCACCACCAGCCATTGGTGATGCCGGGTTTCCCTGGCCCAGTAAAAGTCGCCCCCGATAAAATCTCTCGGCTGATACCACAAGTGGTAGCTTTTGAAGCGTCGGGTAGCCCGGGCCATATCGGCAAAGAGTAGCTCCTGTATGCGTTTGGCAGACAGTAATTTATGATCGTTGTGGGCCGGCCCGCTATGTTCCTCGTCAATTTCGAGTGAGCCGTCGGCCAATAAATACTTCATAAAAAAATGGAGGCGGGCAAAATTGTTGTCGGCACTCAGCAGAAACAGCCACGCTCCTTCGGTTATTTTTGTCAGGTACAAAAAGCGGCCTTCTGCATACTGATTAATGAAAAATCGGATTTTTTTCTCCGGATCCAGCGTAAGAAAGTACAGCCTCATCACAATTCCCTCCAACTCCTCTTGCTGAATGAGCGATCGGTTCAATTTAGGCTTGAACTCATCCTGCAAGATAAAGCCCGCCTCCTGCACTTCCTGAAACACCTCCAGCTCTCTTATAATTTGCGACGTTTTCATAGTTTATCTATTAGCTTTTCAAACTCGTTTCTAAAACCCTCATACATTCTGCCGGCCAGCTCTTTGTTGGGGTTTTCGCCCTTTACAAAAACTGAAACAAAATGAAGGTTGCGAATGAAAAAGATGATGATGGTGCCTTCCTCTGTTACAATGAATGAAAAAGATGTGTTGAAGGATTCGTCGAGCGACATCATGGGGAGGTCTTTGTATTTTTCTAATACCTCCTTCCATTCGCCTTTCGCCAAGCTAATAGGCCATTCCACGCTTTCAAAAGCCACCGCCTGTGCGTCGGGATAAGCCACAAGCAGGTTTTCCAGCAAGTTTTCGAGGTCTTCGTTCATGTATTATTTGGTTAGTTGTACTATACATAAGCAATAACCGCCAAGAATGTTTTGTTTAACCTTTTCTAAATTTATTTAAACAAAATTCAAACATTTTGCTGCCCTGCGGATTATTAAGTGTATCGACATCTTATCACCTAACTTTTAGAAAAAATGGAAAAACTTGGCTACACACAGTTTTTTATTAACGAATTTGCCGCGGGATACCTTAACCAGGAAGCCAAAACGATTGCTTGCGAAATGACGGCAGACTATGTGCCTATTACAAAGTTTAAGCAGCTGTTTGAGATGATGGCTGATGAGGTTGCAACGGGAAACTACGAGAAGTTCATTTTCGACAAAAGCTCGCTTCGCACGTTTCATCAGCCTTCAATGAAGTGGTATTTTACCGAATGGAAAAAAGACGTGCTAAAATTTGGCGTAACCAAACACTACAAGGTGCTGCCTAAGCTCGAGTACTTCAGAAAATCGGTAGAGGCGGCTCGAAAACCACTTATGGCGGCGTATCCGAAAGATGTGTTGCAGCAGCTTCGTATCGAGTATTTCGAAAGTGTAGAAGAAGCTCATAAGGCTTCATAACCAAATATCATGTTGAGTTTCAGAATAGAACGCACCTCCAAAACGCCGCTGGTTGTTTTGAACAAGGAGAAGACCTCAGTGCAAATCAGAGGCAGATCGTCGCCGGAGAGTTCCATCAATTTCTATTTCCCATTAATTGAGAAAATAGATGCGGCCTTTACCGGCTCGGAAAGGGCGTATTCGCTTCACGTGGCACTTGAGTATTTTAACACGAGCAGCTCTAAGTGTTTGCTCGACCTGATGAAAATATACAGACGCCTGCAACGGCAGGGTACAACGGTGCTGGTACATTGGTACTACGAGGAAGACGACGAAGACATGCGGGAAGCCGGCGAAGACTATGCAGAAGTGCTTGGGTTGCCGTTTCGCTTTGTTTGCCTGACGGAGGAAGCGTTCTACGAAATGGTGTACGAAACGGAAAGTGCTGCCGTATAACGCTACATCCACAGTACGATTGAAATTGAAAGGACTTTCCTGAAACCGGAAAGTCCTTTCAATTTGCGGTACTGGCACTTACTGCAACGAATTAATCCACGAAGCAATCTTTAGCGCTTCATCCTTTGGCACCTGCGGCATGGCGGCCATAGGTGTTTCGTGTTCGGGCCAGTTTTTAGGTTCAGGCTTGTATATCAACTCCACAATTCGCTCATTGCTGTATTTTCTTTTCGCTATATCGGCAAAAGCCGGACCTACCTGCCGTTTCTCCACCTGGTGGCAGGCGGTGCAGGTGTTTTTAACCAGCAGAGGCTCAATCTCGGCATAGGTAACTGCTTTTGATGGAGCGGCTGACTTTTTGGGTGCCTGTTTTGCCGGTGCCGCTTTAGCAGCAGTTGCGGTGCGTTTAGTGCTCAACTGGTTAAGCGGCAGCTTTTCTCCATCGGGAATGTTATTCAAGGTATAGTAAGCAACGGGATGCAATACCGGCTGGCTGCCTTCAGCAGAGCGTATACCGCCCACGCTTATTTCGTGCAAGTAGTAAGGCCGGAGGTTGCCTACCACTACCCGCACCTTCATCCTGTCGTCAGATACTTTCACTCCTTTTATATCAAGCTTTGCCTCGCCGGTGGTAGGGCTTCCGTAAGCAGGGTGATATTTGTACACATAACTTTTGCCGGAGTAAGAGTCCAGATCTTCGGCAGATTTCAGGTCTACCGGATAAGTGAATTCGATCTCGAAACCATCAGGTTTTGCACTTACCGTTTTCATTTCCATGGGTACTTTGCCTGTCCACACCAGGCGTTGCAAGCCAGCAGTAGTGGTACCGGCCGATCCCCAACCCCTGTTGGTGAGGCCAGCAAACAACGACCCGTCGTGGCCCCAGTCCATCCGCAAAACACCCGACTGGAAGCCTGACTTAAAATCGAAAGCTACACCCTGGTACTCTCCTTTCACTTTCTCCATTACTACCCGCATTATCTTGCTTTGGCCCTGGTCGCCAACAAAGATCTGGCCTGCAAAAGGGCCGAATTTCCCGCCGGTTTCATCCTTAATAATTTCAGAGTTTGAAATTCCCAACACGCCGTGCGGAAGAATAACTGCAGGCATTCTGAGCCCGGGAAGTTCATCCTTTAGTTCGTATAAAAAGGCCGGATCTTCCTCATTTTCAATATTTTCGGGTTTAATAAACTGCCCTTCTTTTTTCACCTGCCGTGGATCCACCTTTGCGTAAAGCTGCTCTGCGCTCAGCTTTATTGGTGAGTTGGGTTCACTTGCCCATTTTAACCCAGCAGGATGCCCGGTAAAGCTCCCTTTTGTAATGTGAAAAATAGCTCCGGATCCCTGCCAGTCGCCCTGATTGTCGTCGTAAAACAGCTCGCCGTCAATCATGCCCAGGCCGCAGGGCGAGCGCATGCCGGTAGCCCAGGGTTCCATGGTGCCGTCGGGGCTTATTTTCATTATCCACCCACGCCATGGCACCCGGCTTTCTCCCCGCCACCATTCTTCATCGCCGAAGGCCACATTGCCCGAAACAAACATGCTGCCATCGGGGGCAAGCTTAGGGCCAAACGAATACTCGTGGTAATGCCCCGACAATGGCCAGGAGTAAACGGTTTCGTAGGTATCGGCCTTGTCGTCGCCATTCTTATCCATCAGCTTGGTAAGCTCGCCACGCTGTGCCACAAAAAAAGCGTTGTCTTTATACACGAGACCGAGGGGTTCGTGTAGACCGGAAGCGTAAAGCCTGAACTGCGGACCGGTTCCATTTTCCATAGCCGGATTCTCCACCAGCCATACATCTCCACGGCGGGTGCTTAGCGCTACACGGCCGTCGGGCAAAGTTGCCACACCGCCAACCTCCAGCAGAATACCTTCGGGGTTGGGGATGGTTATTATTTTATAAAAGTCCTCCTCAGACGGCGCTTTAACTACCTGCGCAAAGGCACTTTCACAGGCGAAGGCCAGCAAACCGGCTACTACATATATGCTTAAAGTTTTCATATTTTTTTCAATAAGGTGGTTAACCAGCTTTACCATATAATTGAATACTTAACACCATCTTCAACCGGCACTATCAACTCCTGCCTGCCTTCAATCTCCCGCACCCTGGGCTGCCCGGTCTCCATTTTGATAAAGTACTTTTTGTCGTCCACAGCATACATGCCGTTGAGCATTTGTACAATACTTGCACCCTCGGCAAGCTTGTAGTGCAAGCCTGGCCGGGAGCCGCGGTTGGCTACTGCTACCTCGTGTGCAATAGACCGGCTATCGTCTACCGGGTATATTTTATCCGTTACTTCAATGCCATCGTACTGGTATTTGAATACCGGCCTTCCTGTTTCAGCGTCAATCTCATATCCGCTGCCTTTATAGGGCGTCTGGCTGAGTTGGGTTTCCCACTTCATTACCGGAAACGGCTCGTTGCCGGTAGGCAGGAAAGCGAGCGACTGACTGTTGTACAGGAACTGAACTGCGCCCAAAGGCCTGAAAGAGCCGTCGCCACGGTCGTGCCACATGGGCGTGGCATCCACAAAGTCGCCCCTCCACACACAGGCAAGGTTGCCCGACTTGAGGTCGTACACATAATGAGTGCCGGAAGGATCGGCCACGCCAATGGTGTGCGTTAAGCGCTGCTGCCTGTCGCCATTAAAATCCAGAAAAGCTCTCAACAGCCGCGGCTCAGCATCTGCCTCTACATAAATAGGCGATACCGGGCGGTTGGAAGGCGGGTACGAATTGAAAGCATGCAACGGCTTGGGTGCACCGGCCGACTCCACGAAAAATCCCAGACGAGGTGGCATCCAGCCGGCTGCTTTGAAGTTATAAATTTCGAATGGGTAGCTTCCTGCATCGAGCTTAAGGCTGGCTTCGTTGGTTGGCCACCAGCCGTCGCCACTCTGAAAGTTGATGAGCTGCTGCCCGTTGATCACCAGCCTGGCCCCGCCTGTATAGGCAAGTATGAATTTGTAGTCGTCGCTTTCGGACACCGTAAGGTTGCCTCTGTAAATCACGCCAAATTCATCCTCCTTTTCGAGCACTTCGCAGGTAAGTTCGCGGGTGGTGCCGGCTGAAGCAGGTTTTAGTGTGGCAAAATCTGAAATGGTTTTGAACCGGCCGTAAAAGGTTTGGTAAGAAATGTCGCTTAGTTTCACCTCTGCTTCCTTCAAAAGCTTGTACCGCACGTTTCTGAATGCCACCGGGCCGTGGTCTCCCTGAATCATCAGGGGCCCTAAGGCCACTTCATTATTTTCGATAGGGCCGCCGGTAGGCAGCGGCACTTCTACATTGTTATGTATCCGTACGCCGTTCAGGTCTACATACACAAAACGTGCATTGGCTATTTTGGTGCCGGCAGCATCGAACCTCGGCGCCCGAAAAGATATTTTCATGGTTTGCCATAGCCCAGGCGCCTTGGCTGGGTTGCTCAGCGGCGCTTTCCCCATGTAAATTTTGCCTGGCTCGGTTTCCCAGTTGCGGTAAATACCGCCTATGTCGCCATACCGGGGGCTTTTCACACCCCAGCTATCGAGCAGTTGCACCTCGTACCGGCCCTGCAGATAGATGCCGGAGTTAGAGCCTTTCGGTATCATTACTTCCAGTTCCAGCTCAATATCGCCATGCTCAAAGGCCGTGATCAGGTGATCTTTCTTAATGTCATCGTTAAGATTGAGTAATACCCCTTGCCCTGCGGTGAAAGCTACTGCTTTGGGCGGTTCAGGAGGTGTTGCATTTTTGCTTTTCTTTCCCTTTTTGCCTGCATCAGCCGGTGCCGGTGCGGGCTGGTGAATGTCGACAAGCGGATCCATGGTTACGTCTCCCACAATTTGCCAGTTGCCTGCCTGCGGCTTAAAACCGGTCATGTCGGTGAGGGAGAGGTTTTGCCACGGTCCCTGGGCGTGAGCAGTGATGCCACACCACATTAACAAGATGGATAAATAGAATTTTGCTGAAGGCATAAGTTTAATTTTATAAAAACGAGGCCCAATATCTGTCAATCGAGGTTCAGATGCAAAAGATGTCGGTGTCTCGTGGCATTGTTTGACAAATCAGTTGATTTGATGGCTATACGTTGGCACCGCGTATGCACAGCGTCTCAACAAAACAAGGGCGGATGGCAGCAACAACAAGGCATGACAATTATCATTTTTTCTATTTGGCACATACCGGTATTTTGGCAAATAATTTAGGTTTGATTGACAAATGGAAGAAATAAACATTGTGCACCTTTTTGGGATCCGGATCGACGAGCCGGTGGTGACGCTCACCGACTTGCTGGTGTCGGCGTTGTGTTTCCTTTTCTTCGTCAAAATTCACCAGGCCGGCAAGACCCACAAGGTGTTTACTTTGTTCAAGCTCTATTTCCTTTTAATGGGCATTGCCACCGCCTTTGGAGGTTTGTTTGGCCATGCATTTCTGTATGCGCTTTCTTTCCCATGGAAGCTGCCAGGCTGGATAGTGAGCATGTTTTCGATTATGCTTATCGAGCGGGCGGCTATCAACCACACCCGCATTTTGTTAAAGCCAGGCACTGTTAAGGTGTTGGCGGTGATCAACATTATAGAGCTGTTGGTTTTTATGAGCCTCGCCATTGGCAAACTCGATTTCTTTTATGTCGAATTTCACTCAGGCTACGGGCTGATGTTTGTGGTACTAAGCCTGGAGGGTTTATTGTATGTGAAAACAAAAAATGCAGCAAGCAAAAATATCCTGATCGGGATTGCTTTTGCTGCCCTGGCCGCACTGGTATTTATGAACAAGCTATCACCTCACCAGTGGTTCAATCACCTGGCACTAAGTCATACCCTGATGGCGGTGGCAAGCTATTTCATTTACCGCGGCGTGATGAAGATAGAAATGCATCCAGAGCCCGTGGAAGATAAAAAATTTGTTTAAGAGATAAATTGATGTTTATTTTATTTCTTCGTCCATTTTTTATTCCAAAACTACCCGCTCATGAAACCGAATCAAAACATAAAAATTTTTCTGATTGCATTTTTCCTGATTACCGGAACATTTGCATTTGCGCAAGACGCACCTTCTTACAGGCGTAATGCTGTTTATGCCGAGATAGGCGGAACCGGTGTATATGGTTCAATCAATTACGAAAGGCTAAAGCGCCTAAAAAATGCCAATTATTTCGCTCCATCTATTGGCATAGCACTGCCTTTCCCTGAAAACAGCCAATTGGTGAAATCTCAGTTTTACATGGTGCCGCTTCAGTTTAACTGGCTGCTTGGACAGAAAAGCAGCAAGCTTGAGCTGGGAGTTTCTGTTAATCCGACTTACTCAACTTCGGTTACAACCATTGGGGAAACGGAAACTTCCGACAACGAATTTGGCGCCCTACCCAGCTGCCGTATCGGCTACCGTTACATGGGCAACAAAGGGCTGGTAGTTCGTGCCGGGTTTACTCCGATAATTTTTATTAATCCGTGGCTGGGAGCCAGTGTGGGGTATAGTTTTTAAGCGGTTTGTTAAAAACATAGAAGGGGCCCATACATTGGGCCCCTTTTTATTTTGCAAGTAAATTATTTACCTATACGGTAAAAAGCGCCCACCGAAAACCCGGAAAGGCTGGCATTAAGTGAAAACAGTTCGGCGTTGGTACTGTACGAAATCCCCGAATTGGTGAGGTTGATCATCCATTTGTCGTGAATACGGTAGCCGAGCCCGGGAAAACCTCCTAACCTAACGTCGTTTATATCTCCAAATGTAAAATCGACAAAACCCGTCAGCGACCAAAAGAAATTTCCTTCTATAGGGAATAACCACGTATAGTTGGGTCCAAGATGTATTAGTGTAACCGAGCCAGACGACGATACACCTGCTCTGCCGCCAAGCAGCCGGTTGTCGGCATGGGCGTACCGGAATTCAGGCAGTATGGTCACAGCGGTGGTGCCATTAGAAGAGCTGATGGAAAGCCCGCCCCCAAGAAACTTCTCGCCTGAGGTGACCTGTGCTTTCGCTCCATAGCATACAATTAATAATAAAATAATGGTGCTTAGTTTTTTCATATTATTAAAGTGGTTAAAAATTAGGGAGGCAAAAATAGTTACATTACCGGAATGTGAAAGCGCTAAACCACCGGCGGTAATCCCGCTAAGGCAGCACATCCGCCTATTGCCGCTAGCGTCTAAAAATCTTTCAGCATCCAACCTGGCTTGAACGACCGGAAGGAAATTCTATCTTTACCTATCTGCTATCTTTAAGTCTATGAAATCGCTGTATCTGTTATTCTTCCTGCTTCCGGCACTTTTCGGGGTTGCCAGTGCCCAAACCAACGATGTACTCCAGCTCCACCCTCAAAATCCTCACTATTTCCTCTACAAAGGAAAACCTACCGTAATAGTTGGGTCTGGCGAACACTATGGAGCAGTTGTTAATCTCGATTTCGACTATAAAGCGTACCTGGAAACCCTGGGAAAGGACAGGCTGAACAACACCCGTCTTTTCACAGGAGCTTATATTGAAAAGCTTGGCGATTTTGGCATTGCTAAAAATACACTGGCACCAGCCGAAGGGCGGGCTATTCTGCCGTGGGCCAGAAGCAATGAGCCCGGTTATGCACTCGGTGGGAATAAGTTCGACCTGAGCAAATGGGATGACGCCTATTTTGCCCGTCTCAAAGATTTTATGAGCATTGCCGCTGCCAACGACATCATTGTGGAAGTAACGCTTTTTTCGTCTCACTATGGCGACGGATGGAATTACAGTGCCCTAAACCCGGCAAACAACATCAACAAAACCAATGCTGTAGACGCCAAACTGGTAAACACCCTCGAAAATGGGAATATCCTCAGCCACCAGGAGAAGTATGTGCGCAAGCTGGTTCGTGAGCTCAACGGTTTCGGCAACTTCTATTTTGAGATACAAAACGAGCCCTGGGCCGACCAAACTGAAATTGTGCTGCAGCGCAATGATTTTGGTGAAAGCCCCTGGACAGACAAGATACAGGTGGTATCGCGGCAATCGAACGAGTGGCAGCGCATGGTGGCGAGCTGGATCAAAGATGAAGAAAGCCGCCTGCCGAAAAAACACCTGATCTCGCAAAACATCTCCAATTTTTACTATCCTATCACGGATCCCGATCCTAACGTCACTATTTTCAATTTTCATTATGCGTATCCGCGGGCTGTAACCGAAAATTATTACCTGAACAAAGTAATTGGGTTTAACGAAACCGGGTTTGCGGGCGGTGAAGACGAGACATACCGCCGGCAGGCGTGGCGGTTTATGATGGCTGGGGGCGGGTTGTTCAGTCACCTCGATTATTCTTTCTCTGTAGGTTCCGAAAATGGGCAAGATACTACCTATAAATCGCCCGGTGGGGGAAGTAAGGAACTACGCAAGCAATTCGCCTTTTTAAAAGAATTCCTGGAAAAGCTCGACCTTCGGCAGCTAAAGCCCGACAGGTCGGTGGTAGTGGCCGCACCGGGCGCCTATGTACTCGCATTGGGTAATGGCAGGTCGCAATGGGCCATTTATTGGGAGCCGATGGCGGTGAAGAACGAGGACATCGTGGTTCAATTGCCCTCCGGGTCTTACAAGGCAACATGGTACAACGCAGAAACCGGAGAAATGATCAGCAGCGCATCGTTTAATGGTGGGGCCATTAAAGTGCCTGATGGTGTGGCAGATAAAGTGCTGTTAATAGAAGCTGAAAAATAAATCGCTCTAAATAGAATTAAAAAGACATACCTCTCATGAAAAATTTAAATAGAAAAGAGTTTTTGAAAGCTGCCGGGCTAGCCGGAGCGGGCCTCCTGGTGGCGCCACATATGAATGCCTCAGCCGCTGCAACCAAAGCTGTGAAGTTTCCCTTTCAACTGGGGTTGGCCTCCTATACCTTCCGGGAGTTTTCGCTCGACCAAACCATTGCTTACACCAAAAGGTTGGGCATTAGCAAGCTGGCACTGAAGAGCATGCACTTGCCTCTTGATGCTTCGGTGGACGAGATTAAGGCTGCCGCCAAAAAGGTGAGCGACGCCGGACTTGAGCTATACGGGGCGGGGGTGATCTACATGAAAACCGAACAGGAGGTAAACCAGGCTTTTGAATATGCCAAAAATGCCGGCATGAAGGTAATTGTAGGAGTGCCCAACCACGAATTGCTGCCGCTGGTTGACAAAAAAGTGAAAGAATACGACATCAAGGTAGCCATTCATAATCACGGCCCTGGCGACGACCTCTACCGCAGCCCGAAAGACGTGTATGAAAAAGTGAAGAACCTCGACAAGCGCATTGGCCTCTGCATCGACATCGGGCACGTGGTGCGGATAGGCGAAGACCCCTCCATGTGGGCTGAAAAATTCAAAGACCGCCTGTACGACGCACATTTAAAAGACGAAGACAAAGCAGAAGAAGATGGTGCACCGCTGGAAATTGGCCGCGGTGTAATCGATATACCGGCTTTCCTTAAAACCATGCTGAAGATTGGCTACACCGGCTACCTCTCACTGGAATATGAGAAAGACGGAAAAGACCCGCTGCCCGGAGCTGCTGAATCGTTTGGCTATGTGCGGGGTGTGCTGAGGATGCTGTAGGGGGTTTGGGTTGGTAGGTGTTGGGGTGAAATTGGAGCGATTTATGAACCTGATGTGCAAAATGTAAACTGCCAGGGGAACGGCTGTCGCCGTTCCCCGTCACCCCCTACCAATCACAATCCACAATTATCTACTGGGCAAGGTAGCCACCGTCTATCGGGTAGTATGCACCATTAACCAGCGACGATTTTTCGCTCGCCAAAAACAGCAGCAGTTCAGCTACTTCTTCGGGCCTTCCCAGCCGGCCGATGGGGTGTACGCCTGCCAGGTAAGTCATCACTTCCTCGGTGAGGTTGTTATCCAAAAGCGGCGTTCTTACAAAACCGGGTCCGATAGCGTTGATCCTGATGCCCTGTTTGGCGTACTCCAGTGCCCCATTCCTGGTTAATCCCACCACGCCGTGTTTTGCCGCCACATAAGCGGCGCTGTTGGCAAACCCAACCTGGCCTAATATAGACGCTACATTTACTATAGCCCCGGCCGATGCCCCGCCTGTGTTTTTTTGCATGGCTGGTATTTGGTAGCGCATACCATAAAACACCCCGGAAAGGTTCACTGCAATCACCTTGTTCCATCCTTCAATATCGTATTCGCCGATGGGAGCTGCCGGTCCGGCAATACCCGCGTTGTTGATGGCTACATCCAGTCTGCCATAGGTTTTTAATGCCACATCAACACTGGCCCGGGAGTCTTCAGGTTTCGAGGTATCTGCCTTCAAAAAAATCGCCTCTCCTCCGGCTTTTTTTATGGCTGCAACTACCCGCAATCCATTTTCCTCGTTTATGTCTGTCAGCACTATTTTAGCGCCGTTTTGAGCAAACAAATGAGCTGCACTTTCCCCGATACCGGAACCTCCCCCCGTTATCAGAGCCACTTTCCCTTTTAATAGCATTTCTTTCAATATTTTGATGAAAAATGTCCCGTTCTTTATTAAACCCGCTTCAGGGGCTATAGTTGCCCGCAAACGGCTGACTTTAATCATGGTTTGCGGAGATATATTTCCTTGCACCGAAGCGCCAGCTGCGCAAACCGACGCGGTTACTCCGCCGGCTCCCAAACTGCGCTTGCAACAGCCACCAAAAGCCTCCTGTTGAAATAATTCGCAATACTACCATTAGGATATTCAAAGCCAATTCACTTCTTTTGAAACAATACTACAAACAAGACATTGGCATGAAAGAATATCAGTTGGGTGAATTTGAAGAAATCGTGCTGCTTACGGTAGGCGTACTATACCCCGAGGCGTACGGCGTAGCTATAAAAGATGAAATAGAGAGCCGCCTCAAAAGGAAGGTGAGTGTGGGGGCCATGCAGTCGGCGCTTCGGCGAATGGAAGACAAAGGGTACCTCAGCTCCCGTGAAGGCGAGCGCAACGAACAAAGGGGAGGCAAACCCAAGCGCTACTTTACCATAACAGCCTACGGAAAGAAAGCACTCGACTACTCCAAAGATGTGCGGATGGAGCTATACAACGCAATACCGCCGGTAGCGCTCGACTTCAAATTTGCATGATTAAAATCGCGGCTCACCGGTTTTTCAGGTGGTACTGCCACCCCGACTTCTACCCCGATATAAGCGGCGACCTGGAAGAGCTGTACCTGCGCACCAGTGCACAGTCGCCTGTAAAGGCAGAGTGGAAATATCTTCTGCAGGTGGTGGGACTTTTCCGGCCTTCGCTTTTAAAGCCTTTTTTCAAAAACTCAATTATAAACAGCAACGGTATGCTCAAAAATTACTTCCGTATCAGCTTCCGGAATCTGGTCAAACACAAAGCCTATACGTTCATCAACGTCTTCGGCCTGGCCACAGGATTGGCTGCTTTCCTGCTCATCCAGCAGTATGTACAGTTCGAAAAGAGTTACGACCGCTTCCATCCCGATGCCGACCAGCTTTACCGTCTCACTACCGACCAGGTGGTAGAAGGGGTAGTTGGCACCCGCGATGCCATGTCTTTCAATCCTTCGGGCAAGGCTCTGCTGGACGAAGTTCCAGAAATAGAAGCCTACACGACCACCTACAAGTTTAGCGAGCTTATTTTCAGAAAAGGGGAGGTGCTTGTTACAGAAGAAAAAGTACTCGGTGTAGACGAGCATTTTCTACAGCTGTTTGGCTATAAATTACTGACCGGCGATGCCCCCAGTGTGCTTACCGAGCCCAACAGCCTGGTTCTCTCGCAATCGAAAGCCAGGTATTTTTTCGGCGATGAAGATCCCGTGGGGCAAACTATTCATCTGCATAGTGCATTCAACAGAGATTTCAAGGTAACGGGCGTAATTGCCGATCCTCCCGAAAACACCCACTATAAATTCGACGTCCTCATGTCCATCAGCACTATCAGGGATATACTGGAGAGGGACGCCTGGAGCGGCTTCAATTACTACACCTATTTAAAGCTGGATAAAAATGCCGACATCGATAACATAAACGAGCTACTGCCCGCGCTCTCAAAAAAATATATTGGAAAAGAAACCAGCCTGCAGTTTCACCTTCAGCCTGTAACCGACATTCACCTTCATTCGGATTTTACATTTGAGCCCGAAATTCATGGCAATGCCCGCACGGTGGGTTTTCTCTCCCTCATTTCTGTTTTTATTCTAATTATCGCGTGGGTGAACTACATCAATCTCTCTACAGCGAGGGCTATAGACAGAGCCAAAGAGGTGGGCATACGAAAAGTGGTGGGTGCACGCCGCAAGCAGCTGGTTGTGCAATTCATGTTCGACGCACTGCTCATTAATTTGCTTGGTGCCCTGCTGGCATGGACCCTGTCAGAGGTCACCCTCCCTTATTTTAATAACCTCGTAAGCAAGGAGGTATTGGATCACACCTGGAGTTCGCCCAGCTTTTTAGCGAACATAGCCTTGTTTTTTGCGGTCGGAACGCTCGTTTCGGGCATCTATCCCTCGCTGGTGCTTTCAGGTTTTAGTCCTGTTACTGTGCTGAAGGGGAAATTCAGAACCTCGAGCAAAGGAACCGTGCTGAGAAAAAGCCTGGTTATTGTTCAGTTTACGGCCTCTCTGGCTCTCATTGCCAGCACTTTTGTGGTTTACAAACAGGTAAACTTTATGCGATCCAAAGACATCGGCATGTCGGTCGACAGCGTGGTAGGTTTTCGCAACCCGAGGTTTTCCAACGCAGAGTTTGAAGCGGGTGTGCAGAAGCGTCTTCAGTTTGTGGAAGACCTCAAAAACCACCACACAATTAAAGGCGCCGCCATGCTGAGCAACCTACCGGGTGGCGGCAGTTCAGACGTTAGCTCGAACAGCGGGGGAATAAGGATAGTTGGGAAAACCGAGCGGCTTGAAAGCACTACCTACATTATGCAGCTTGACGACGAGGCGGCTGGCGTGCTCGGCCTCCAGGTGTTGCACGGCAGAAACTTCAGCCGGCAAATGGCCACCGATACCGCCGCGGTAATTGTAAACGAAGCATTCCTCCACCGGTTTGGAATTGCGCCTTCCGACAGCATGATCAACGAAAAGGTGCAATTCGGGCGAAAACCGGAAAACGACCAGTATCCTATTATCGGCATTTTTAAAAATGCCAATCGCAGCTCACTTAAAAATGAAGTTGAACCAACCGTTTATTTTTACAACCCTACTCTCAACTACACCATTGTGAAGCTGGACGCAGCACATTACAAGGCTGGTCTCGACTACATACATCAAAGCTGGGGCAGCTTTTTTCCTGACGCGCCCCTCAAATACACTTTTCTGGATGAAAGGTATGAGAATCTGTACCAGGAAGACAAGCGCTTTGGGGCGGTATTCGGCACCTTTTCCATACTGGCACTCATCGTAGCTATGCTGGGGCTGTTTGGTTTGTCGTCGTTTATGGCTATCCAAAGAACCAAAGAAGTGGGAATAAGAAAAGTGCTCGGCGCATCAATAAGCCATATTGTTTCCATTTTTTACAAAGATTTCCTGGTGCTGCTTTCCGTGGCGCTGGTGCTGGGTATTCCCCTCATCTATTTTAGCATGAACCAATGGCTGAGCAGCTATGCCTACCGGATCAGCTTTCCTTGGGCGGTACCCGTACTTTCTTTTGCGATGGTGTTGCTCATAGCGTTGTTAACGGTGGGGTACCATGTGTACAAAGTAGCGGCCATGAACCCCGCAAAGACGTTAAAGTATGAGTAGCAGCAGGCTCTTTTTGCTCGTTTGCCCCGTTGGCGAACAGTGAACTGAACATCGCGAAAATGTAACGAAACAGGCCTTACCGGCATTCACATTGCGCCGGGTGGGTTATGAAATGGTCGATAGAATTTGATAAACGAATTGAAACGCTACGTGGACATTGCCCGTTGAGAAATTAAATTGCAACCGGTGATAACACAAACAGACAGGCTCACCATTGAAGAAGCCTCTACAGACGACGCCCCCTTCTTTTACGAGCTCCTTAACAGCCCGGGGTGGATCCGGTACATTGGCGACCGTGGAATAAAAACGCAAGCTGACGCTGAAAGCTACATCCGGAACAGCCTTATAAAAAGCTATAAGACACACGGCTACGGCCTGTACAAGATCACAAGAAAGGACACTGGCGTGGCGATTGGCATTTGCGGTCTGCTAAAGCGCAATTACCTGGACCATCCCGATATTGGGTTCGCCATTTTGCCCGCGTATGAGGGAAAAGGCTACGGCCTGGAAGCGGCCAAAGGAGTAGTGGAGCACGCTTTAACAGCACTAAACCAATCGGTAATACTGGGCATTACCACGCAAAGTAACGTGCGTTCGCAGAACCTGCTTCGAAAGTTGGGGCTAACTCATATCGACACGCTGCCTGCCACCGCGACTGATCCTGAGTTTATGCTGTTTTCGACGTGACGCTGAAGTACTAAAAGCGGCACTGAGTAAAAAGCCTGCCCCACAGAGCAAAAAGCCTGCTCAACGGAGCTCAAAGCTCCATGCACCCGGCAAATTACTCGCTTGGCTGAGCAAATTGCTGACTCTACCTGGCGAAATGCTCAACGCACTGAGCTAATAGCTGGCCTCACTGAGCTAATAGCTGGCCTCACTGAGCAAATTGCTTGCTGCACGGAGCAAATTGCTTGCTGCACTGAGCAAAATGCTTACTGCACCAAGCTAAATAGTAGCCGCACTGAGCTCAGAGGTACCCCCACCCACTTCAGAGGTACCCCCACCCACCCCGGAAGTACCCCCACTCAACTCAGCGGTACCCTCCCCCACTTCAGAAGTACCTCCCTTCGATTTTAAAGAAACAAGAAAAGTTCGGGAAGATTGATTAATTTGTATTCTACAGATGTCTGATATTGACAGCCGATATCAATCCAGCAATAGAAAAACATGCCTAGCCCCACAACCGCCGTCCCAGCACTTTGTGTGTTACTGTTGATCAACGTTTATTCTGTGGCACAAAAGCCAGAATATCTGGATAGCTTAAATAGCCTAGCTAAATCGTATGCCTGCCAGCAAATAGATAAGTCCGATTCTATATCGGACGCCGTAATTGCGATGGCCGAAAAAAGCAGACATCAGCTTGCTATTGCTTACGCATTGAAAAATAAAGCCCAAAACCAAAGCTGTCGGGGGGATTTTCTGGCGGCAACCAGCAACCTCAATCGGGCTGTTACCTTGTTCAAACAGTACGGTGATACCAGGGGCAAGGCGGAAGCCTATAACAATCTGGCAACCGCATACCGCAACTTGAGCAAAATAGACTCCGCCAAATTGTATAATAGTCGCCATCTGAAAATTGCGCTTGCGCTGGAAGATTCCGTGCTGCTTATGGCGGCCTACTCCGTGAAAAGTGGGATACACACAGCGCTGGCCGAAAACGACTCTATTATCTTTTATGCAATAAAAGGGCTGGCTATAGCCGAAAAGACTAATGATTTGCGATTCAATGGCATTTTCACGCTTTCCATCGGCAATGCCTATTATCAGGATGAAGACTATGAGCCGGCACTGAAATATTATTCGAAAGCCAAAGGGATGCTAGAAGGCGCGAATAACGAAAGGGTATTAAACGCGGTTTATCACAACATTGCCAGCTGCAATAGTAAGCTCAACCAACTTGATACCGCTTTTGTGTATTTCGAAAAAGCAATAAACCTGAGCCAGAAACTGGGAAACAAATACAACCTTGCATATAATTATCAGGGCTTCGCCGACGCCTGTTACAACAAAGGCGATTACGAAAAGGCCATCCAATACAACCTCCTCTCCCGCGATATCAGCATTGAACTTAATGAAAAAAGGAGCTTGGCGGCCGTGTTATCTAATTTGGCCGCCTGTTATACTAAAACAAGGCAACCAAAGCTGGCCATAGAGTCGGCAAGCCAAGCCGCGGATATCGACAGAGAAATTGGCGACCTCGACAAGGAAGCGGATGCTTATTGGCTTTTGAGTGAGGCGTATTTAAGTGAGGGTGACCACGAATCGGCGTTGGCCGCCTTCAAAAAGTTTTATTCGATAGATAGCGTTCTTCTCAGCAAAGAAAAAATACAAACAATATTTGAGATGGAGGCCAGATACCAAAGCGAGAAGAAAGACCTTGAAATCGGTAACCTTTCTCAGCAGGCTGCCATTAAAGATCTGGAGATTCAGCAGAAAAATCAAGCTATGGTAATTGGTTTGTTGGTAGTGTTTTTTGTGGCTGGAACCGTCTATTTTGCCAACAGGCAACGCACACTTAAAAACATGCAGGCCCAAACAGAATTGGAGCAACGTTTTCTTAGGTCACAGCTCAATCCGCACTTTATGTCCAATGCGCTGATGGCCGTACAAGCTTTCACCCTGAAAAACCAGCCTGAAAAAGCAGCATCCTACCTGGCTAAGTTTGCCAAACTTATGCGTGAAATACTGGAGCACTCAAGACAGGAGTTTATTCTGGTGGAAGATGAAGTGCAGATGCTTAGAAACTATTTGGATATACATCGGCTGCGAATGAATGAGTCCTTTGACTACAGTATTGAAGTGGACGAAAGTATCGATTTGGAAACCGATTCTATTCCGCCCATGTTTGTGCAGCCTTTCATCGAAAATGCCATTGAGCATGGTGTTACCAACGCCAGAGGCAAAGGAATGATTAATGTAAAGCTTGTAAAAGAAAGCGATTTTATTGCCATTGAAATAACTGACAACGGCGGCGGTATGATTCAGGAAGCACATAAAATAAAAGGGCATCATTCGCTATCCACCACCATTATCCAGGAGCGGATGGCCCTCCTCAACAAATCGATGAAGAAAAAAATTGGGCTGGTGTGGGGAAACCTGGTAAATGAAAGTGGGGAAATTAATGGCACCAGGGTAGAATTGAAGGTGCCTTACAGCTATCTTTAATTATGATTTTTTTGACTGCGCATGCGAATAGTACTGATTGATGATGATGCCGTTGTAAGAGACAATCTCAAAACCCTGCTGGCAATCTATTCGCCCGAAACCATGGTAATTGCCGAGGCCGACGGCGTAAAAACAGGTCTCGATTGCCTGAAACAACACAAGCCCGACCTGGTGTTACTCGATGTGGAAATGAAGGACGGTACAGGTTTCGACTTGCTTTCTTTTTATGGGCGACTGGATTTCAAAGTGATTTTTGTAACAGGGCATAACGACTACGCGATAAAAGCATTTAAAATCAGCGCTATTGATTACGTACTGAAGCCGGTGGACCCTGACGATCTGGTGTCTGCTCTTAAAAAGGCTCACCTTCTGACTAACACGCATGAGCAGCAGATACAGGTATCCAACCTGGTTCGAAATACCCATGAGAAACCCACCGACCAGAAAATAATACTGAAGGATGCTGAAACAGTTTACTTAGTTGCTATAAAGGATATTATTCGCTGCGAGTCTGATACCAACTACACTCGGTTCTTTCTTGTGGATGGCAGAGTGCTGATGATCTCCAAAACACTTAAGGAATACGATACGCTTTTTGAGGGTCAGCATTTTTTCCGACCCCATCAATCACATTTGATCAACCTTCATCATTTTGATCGATATGAAAAAAAGGATGGTGGCA
>CBFGTI010000018.1:0-57828 GCA_965651695.1 uncultured Imperialibacter sp.
AAAAATTAAATATTCCTGCTATTTTGTTAAAACGCCTATATGAGAAATTGGCAACCTCGTGCAGCCCGATATTCTTTTTGCCGCTGCTGATAACCCACTGATGGTTGACAAGGAAGGTCTGCATGGAGGTCCCGATCTGGTTATTGAAATACTTTCCGCCGGAAACAAAGGCCATGACAGAATAACTAAAAAAGCGCTTTACGAGAAATTTGGTGTAAAGGAATATTGGATCGTAGATCCGGAGACTACGATGGCTGCTGGGTTTCTACTGGAAGGGCAAGCATACTTACCGCTTGGAGAGTTTCACGGACAAATAAAGTCAACTCTTCTGCAAAAAGAATTTAACTACTGATCATCTGCACTTCAACAAGCGGCCCGCAATTCGGTATCAAAGGCTAACGGCTTCAACGGACTGCACCTGAGGCACCATTCTTTTCAGCAGGTTTTCGATGCCGGCTTTGAGCGTAATTGTGCTCGAAGGACAACCGCTGCACGACCCCTGAAGTGCCAGCTTGACGATGCCTTCATTAAACTCCTGGAAAACTATGGCCCCACCATCCTGCTCTACCGCAGGCTTGATGTATTCTTCCAGCACACTTTTAATATTTTTTACAACCTCCGGGTCGTCGTCGTTAATGGCGTTGTGCAGCAGGTCAGCTTTAACCAACACAGGTTTGTTTGCCTCAAGATGTGCTTTGATGTGTTGTTTTAGCTGGTCTTGTATTTCCAGCCATTCTACATTGTCGTCTTTGGTGACGGTTACAAAGTTGTTCATGTAGAATACTCTCTTTACAAACGAATAGTTGAAAAGCTCCTTCGCAAGCGGCGCATTTTCAGCACTTGCCTCGTCCGGAAAGTCGTAGTATTCGCCTTCTCCTACTAGCATAAAGTTAGCCACAAACTTCAGTGAGTTTGGGTTAGGATTTTTTTCAAGGTAAAGATTAACCAGGCGGGAGGTTTTTTTTATGGATGGGTTCATTAGTTCAGGCTTTTGAGTTATCAATGTATGAACAAAAGTTTTCAAAATTAGTTCGATGCAATGGGTTGCCTTACTCGCGGCTTAAAGTATCTGTGTTGGTTTTAGGATTCCGGCCGAAGCAAGCCTTTGTCGTATTCGTCGGCCAACTCGCCTTCGGAAGTTGCCACTATGGTGGCCACAGCTGCATCGCCGGTTATGTTCACTATGGTTCGGCACATGTCGAGCGGGCGATCAATTGCTATAATTAAGGCCAGTCCTTCCGGTTCTACTCCGATAGCTCCCAGCACAATTACCAGCATAATGAGGCCGGCACTCGGAACCGCCGCGGCGCCTATGGAAGAAAGCGTAGCCGTAAGTATAATGGTAAGCTGGTGTGCCAATGTAAGATCGTGGCCAAAGGCCTGGGCAATAAACACAGCCGACACCGCCTGGTGGATGCTGGTGCCGTCCATATTAATGGTAGCGCCCAGCGGTAGTACAAAGCTCGTAACCTCCTCAGACACCCCCAGGTTTTTTTCTACGCAATCCATAGTAACGGGTAGCGTGGCTGCGGAGGAGCTGGTGGTAAACGCAAGCATTTGGGCTGGGAAGATCCCTTTTATAAAGTCGAGATATTTTATTTTGGTGAAAAATTTGATGAAAAGGGGGTAAACCAGAAATACCATCAACGCCAGGCCGAGCAGCACGTTGATAGCGTAAACTCCCAATGCTTTGAACAAATCAATGGCGCCTCCCGGGTCTTCACCCGCTATGTCTACCAGCAGCCCGGCAATCAACGCAAAAACACCTATCGGAGCGTACTTCATTATCAGCCCCACCATGTGGAGCAGTGCAGTATTAATGCCGTCGAAAAAGCCCTTGACCGGAACCATTTTGTCTTTTGGCGACATTACCATGGCAATGCCAAACAGAAAAGCAAAAAAAATGACCTGAAGCATAGCGCCGTTGTCGGTTGCGGCCAAAAAGAAATTGTCGGGCACAATGTCTTCCATCATTTGAAGCGGTCCGGATTCCTCCACGTCTTTGGCGCTGTCCATTTTCATGTTGGCATCAGAGGCATATTTTGCTCTCAGTTCTTCCCGCTTGTCGGCCGGTAAAAATTTGCCGGGCTGAATAAGGTTTACAAGCAATAAGCCGATTGTAATAGCCACCACAGTGGTAAACATGTAGAAACCGATCGTCTTGCCCCCAATGCGTGAAAGTTTTGAAAGGTCGCTCAGGTTGGAAATGCCGTCGATAAGCGAAACCAGTACAAGTGGTACTGCAATTAGCTTTAGCATTTTTATAAAGATGGTGCCAAAGGGCTTGATCCAATCTGAAGTGAATTCGCCGAGTCCGCCAAAAATGGCTATCAGACCCCAGACTACACCGCCTACCAGTGCGATTATGATCCAAAGGTGAAGGGGCAGTCTTTTTTTATTGCTCATTACAATCGAATGGTTTTGTTGATCAAATAGTGGTCTGCTATTACCAGCGCTGACATAGCCTCCACAATTGGCACCGCCCGTGGCACAACGCAGGGGTCGTGGCGGCCTTTTCCGGAAACCACAGCAGGCTCGCCATGTATATCCACGCTTTCCTGATCGCTCATAATAGTTGCCACCGGCTTAAACGCCACCCTGAAAAATATGTCTTCTCCATTAGAAATGCCTCCTTGTATTCCACCTGAGTAGTTAGTGCGGGTTTTAACGGTATTGCCTTCTTTGAAAAAGAGGTCGTTGTGCGCAGAGCCCCGCATTTCAATGCCGGCAAAACCACTACCAATCTCAAACCCCTTCACGGCATTGATGCTCAGCATGGCCTTGCCAAGCTCAGCATGCAATTTATCGAACACCGGTTCGCCCAGGCCGGGAGGCACGCTTTTTATGACACCCGTTATCACACCTCCTATTGTGTCGCGGCTTTTTCTTACCTCATCAACCAGGTTGATCATCGCCTCGGCAGTGGCGGCATCGGGGCACCTTATTATATTATCGTCTATTTTGCTGAGGTCGAGCTCATAGTATTCTTTCTCGACCCTGAGGCCGCCCACCTGCGACACGTAGGCGAAGCACTCAATGCCAAGTGTAGCAAGATACTGCTTCGCAATGGCGCCTGAAGCCACCCGGGCTGCAGTTTCACGAGCTGAACTGCGGCCACCGCCCCTGTAATCTCTCACACCGTATTTCGTTTGGTAAGTGTAGTCGGCATGCGAAGGCCTGAATTTTTCAGCAATGTGAGAGTAGTCTTTACTCCGTTGGTCCTCGTTGTAAATCACCATGCCGATGGGGGTTCCGGTGGATTGACCTTCAAAAATGCCGGAAAGGAACTCAACCTTGTCGCCCTCCTGGCGCTGGGTAGTTATTCTCGACTGGCCCGGTCTTCTCCGCTCCAACTCGGCCTGAACCTTTTCTTCATCTATGCTGAGACCGGCCGGACAGCCTTCCAGCACGGCTCCTATGCCTTTTCCGTGCGATTCGCCAAATGTGGTTATTTTAAAGAGCTTCCCGAATGAGCTTCCCATCTATCTTTTTTTCAAATACAGCACTGCGGTAAGTGCTAACATAATTAAAATAAAAACGTTGGCAAAAATACGGGAAGTACCGGTACTTGAAAGCTTTACAAGCCCATTATCTTCGAGGCTTATCCGGTCGTAAAAGGAACCAAGGTCGCTCGAAGATATGTACTCGTTCCTGCGACTCTCGCCTTTTACCGCCAGCTTCACTCTAGATTTAAGCGTATCGTAGCGGGCGGTTTCCGGGTTAAAGTACACCAGCTGGAAAAAATCGGCCATATCGTAGATCCCCGGCTCGTTAGGAATGCCGTAGTAGGTGAAAGACTTGGTGCCTTTTACTTTTCCGTTTACCCGGTTTACACTTTGCTTAATGTTGGGCGGATAAAAGTCGAAAGCCTTGTTGCCGTCTACTTCAGGCTTATTAATGGCAGAAATGTTTCCCTCGCCGGCCACAATCATTGAATAGTTAAAACTTTCGCCGGTGTTGAGTTCGGTACTGCTGATCTCTTCCTGCAGTCGAAATTGCCCCACTCCCACAGTTTGCTTCAGCGGGTGGGGCGGTAAATCTTTTACTTTTACTTCTTTTGGTTTGGACGAAAAGGTTTTGTAGTCTTCCATCCGGTTCTGCCCAAAAAAGGTAGGGTTTTTAGCGACTTTGTATTTAATGAGCTCAAGTCCAACGGATGGAAACTGAATTGTTTGCAGGTTGAGAGGGTAGTAGGTAGCCTGATATAGTTTGTACTGCGAGTACCGTTTGCCGTTTATTGTCACCGGCTCCTTCTGCACGTTTTCTATATTAAAGTTCTCTTCCCACGTGTTGGCGGGTTTTATTTTCTTCACAATTTCCGTCAGCTGCTTGCCCAATTCATAAAACTGCAAGGGAGCACGATTTTCTTCAGCTACATAAAAAGCCAGGGTAGTGGTAAATCCCTCGCCCACAAATACTTCGTCTTTGTCGGTTGTGAGTGCGAGAAACGCTTCATCTTTTATATCAACAAACTCCCTGGGCTCACTTTTCCTTCCAAAAAAGTCTTCAAACGGGTCGGCGCCAAATGGGTCGTACTGCTGCGGGGAGCGGCTGTTGACCGGAGCACCTACTTTAATAGTAGTGCCGTCCGTTTTTATCTTCTCGCCGTTCACCACCATGCTAAAAGGCGGCAGGGTAAAAGTTCCTTCTCTTTGGGGAGTGTAATTCTGGGTGATGCTCTGGGTCGAGCTCATTTTGCCATTGATAAAATTGGTGGAGGTGGCGGAGGAGGTGCCCCTTTTGATAAACCCGGGAATCTCAGGAAAACCTTCGTAATTCCGCAGCCTGTCGTTTTGCACAGTGACAGTGATACTGAAATATTGATTTAAAGCAATTTCATTGGGGCCCAGGGTGATGGAAATATCCTGAGAATAGGATTTTTCCGAGATAAGCACCAGTGAAAAACACGCCAGGAAGAGATATTTTGCAAACGATTTCAACTGCATGTATTCCATTTTTTTAGCAATAATAGTGCTAAGATTAAACCTTCATTAAAAGTAGGATAAATCTTTGCCAATTCAACAATAATTTTTTATCTTCGACGTACTAAAAACTCAACAAAGGTCTTAAGTCAAGTAGATGTTATGTTAGCAACAAGAACGACAAGAACAAGAATGTCTATGTTAGAGTACTTTAAAACAATTTTACGTAAAGTTAGCTTCGATAGGTTTCTTTTTGAAAAGGAATTGAAGAAAGCCATCAAAGCGTTGGTACCGGATGAATTGTATGTCTTCCGGGATTGGTGTTACGAGCAATTTGGAAAGTTGTACATTGTAATCCTTAACAAACATTTTAGCCAGGGCTAAACGTGTGATCCTTAATTCAAATGCGGGGCTTCGGACTTTGTCTGGGCCCCTTCGTTTTTTACAAAGGAGATGTTTCTTTTCAGTCCCGTGAACTTTGTTCTTTTAACAGCCGACTTTTTGAAAACCCGCTGAAACACTTCTTCGGTTAGCTCTGTCCATTCGCTCTCTGCCAGCTTCTCCCAGCCCTGGGGGTCAAAGGTTTTTTCGCTGTGTGGTTTGGCAAATCTGTTCCACGGGCATACGTCCTGGCAAATGTCGCAGCCAAAAACCCAGTCTTCCATCGATCCTCTGAACTCATTCGGGATTTCGTCTTTTAGCTCTATTGTCAGGTAAGAAATGCAGCGGCTGCCATCTACTACGAAAGGCTGCGGGATGGCGTCAGTAGGGCAAGCATCCATACAAGCCGTGCACGATCCGCAATAGTCGCCCGTGGGTGCGTCCGGCTCTAGCTCAAGGTCAACAATAAGCTCGGCCAAAAAAAAGAAACTGCCCATTTTTCTATTCAGCAGCAGACTGTTTTTGCCAACCCACCCCAGCCCGCTTTTGGCGGCCCAGGCACGCTCATGCACTGGGGCTGAGTCTGTAAAGGCCCGGCCATCAATTTGCCCAAGCTCACTTTGCAGTCGAAGCATCAGCTCCTTCAGCTTATCTTTTACTACGTGGTGGTAGTCTTGCCCATAGGCATACTTGGCAATTTTGACGCCCGCCGTCGTGGTGTGTGTTTTTTCGGGGTAGTAGTTGTAAACCAGCGAAATCACGCTCTTGGCCCCGGGAACCAATTTGGTAGGATCGAGCCGCTTATCGAAATGGTTTTCGAGATAGCTCATTTTGCCCTGGTAGCCTCGCCGAAGCCAATTTTCGAGCCGTGGGGCTTCTTCCTCCAGAAAACCGGCCTTCGATATCCCGCAAAATGAAAATCCGAGCCCGGAAGCAACCGTTTTTACGATAGTGCTGTTGTGCGATTTTTTTTCTTTATGATGTAGCGCCAGGTGCGACATGGGCCAATGCTATTAATCCAGGTCGGTGAACAAAGTTCCCGACCTGCCCGGAAGAGGAATCTTTAAATGTTTATAAGCAAGGGGAGTGGCTTCCCTTCCTCGTGAGGTACGTTTTATGTAACCCTCCTGTATCAAAAAGGGTTCATACACCTCCTCGATGGTTTCGGCTTCTTCGCCGCATGCAGTGGCAATGGTGGATATGCCCACGGGCCCACCACTGAACTTGTGAATGATGGTGTTCAAAATGCGGTTATCCATCTCATCAAGGCCGTTTTGATCTACATCAAGGGCCTTGAGTGCTATTTCAGAAATCTCTTTGGTTATTACACCCGTTCCTTTTATCTGCGCAAAGTCCCGTGTTCTCCTGAGCAGGTTGTTGGAAATACGGGGAGTGCCCCTGCTGCGGCGCGCTATTTCAAAGGAAGCGTCGTCGTCTATAGGGGTGTTGAGAATAGAGGCTGAGCGCTTCACTATTTTGCTTAGCAACTGGGCATCGTAGTACTCCAGGCGGGCATTTATACCAAAGCGTGCCCGCAACGGGGCGGTAAGCAGACCCGATCGGGTGGTGGCGCCGATGAGCGTAAAAGGGTTGAGGCTTATTTGCACGCTGCGTGCGTTTGGGCCGGAGTCGAGCATGATGTCGATGCGGTAGTCTTCCATAGCTGAATAGAGGTATTCTTCTACCACGGGATTCAACCGGTGGATCTCGTCGATGAACAATACGTCGAAGGGTTCCAGGTTAGTGAGCAGGCCTGCAAGGTCGCCTGGCTTGTCGAGCACCGGCCCGGAACTGATTTTGATGTTAGCCTGAAGCTCGTTTGCTATGATGTGCGACAGCGTAGTTTTCCCCAACCCCGGGGGACCATGCAGCAGCACGTGGTCCAGCGGCTCTTGCCTTTGCATAGCAGCCTGCACAAAAATCCGGATATTGTCTACAACTTTGTCCTGACCTGTAAAATCGCCAAAGTTCAACGGACGCAGCGCTTTTTCGATCTCCTTTTCAGCGGAGTTCATATTTTCATCGTCGCTGCGCAAATAATCTTCTCTCATCGGCTCCGAACCTTTTTTTGCATGCCCCAGCTGGCAAGCTTCAGGGCACTAAGTTAAGGAATAGCCGCGGTATCTCTATTGTTAATTACGGCCGTCCCGTTTTCAAAAAAAATCGCCGTAACTTGCCGGTCAAAACTCGCACTCGGATGAACCCCTACGTACGGAGCCGCATTCTGCCCCTGATTTTTGTTATTGCGCTTTTCATTATCCTGTTTGCCAGAAGAGGCGGGTCTACCATGGAAACGCTTTACCTGGAGGGCCGCACCATGGGGCCAATTGAATACCATGTAAAGTACCTGTCATCCACCGGCATTGTGTACCAGGCGCAAGTTGATTCGCTCTTGCAGGCTTTCAACCAGTCGCTTTCCACTTATATTCCCGGCTCCGAAATCTCCCGTTTCAACAAGGCAGATTCGCTGGCATTCGAGAGCCCTTTTATGCACCCTGTGCTCGTTGCCAGCCGGCGGGTACATGAGCTTACCGAAGGCGCTTTTGACCCTACGGTAGGCCCGCTGGTGAACGCCTGGGGATTTGGGCCTGGTAAGAGACCCACAGCCGATACCGCCAAAGTGGATTCGCTGAAAGAATTTGTGGGCTACCACCGCATCAAATTTACGGATAGCTATGTGGTAAAGGATGCAGCCGGAGTTTATCTCGACTTTAGTGCTGTGGCCAAAGGATTTGCAGTTGACCTGGTAGCTGACTTTCTGGCGGCAAAAGGGATAAACGACTTTATGGTAGAAATTGGCGGAGAGGTGGTATGCAGGGGCAACAATGAAAAAGGGGAGCTGTGGCTGATTGGCGTAAACAATCCTGATGTGAGCGCCGGGGATATTGCAGCGACGGTGCACCTGGAAAACCGGGCTATGGCTACGTCGGGAAACTATCGTAATTTTTACGAAATTGACGGAAGGAAATATGTGCATACCATTGATCCGGTAAGCGGGAGGCCGGTGCAGCACTCACTGCTGAGCGCATCCGTATTTGCGGCCGATTGTATGACTGCCGATGCGCTGGCAACTGCTTGTATGGTAATGGGCCTGGAAAAATCGGTGGCGTTATTTGAGCAACATGCAGAGCTCGACGCTATTTTTCTCTATCACGGAGCTGATGGAAAGTTATACACCTATGCTACGTCCGGCATCAGGAAGCAAATTAAATTTCTTCTATTTCCTTATGAGGAAAAGGCGAGCCTTTGAATGTCGTTCCGGAGTGCTTAATAATTAGGGGTTTGTTTGAACCTTTTTTCACTTATTAATATTAGTTATCAGTGCCTTTTGTTTAGCCTGCTAAAAAAAGGTATCGGTAGTGCGTTTTTTTATCTGTTGGCGAGAAGTGCTTCCGAATAAGCATTTCGCTTCGCAAACGAAAAAGTATACTTTTGGCTCCCAAATAATCAGAATGATTGTAAGCGTATTATCCCTGTTTGTACTGACAATGGCCGGGGGAATGGCCGCTCTCTACATAACCAAGCCTGGCGGCAATGGCTATAAACTAGCGCTGGTGTTTGCGGGCTCATTCCTGTTTTCGATCACAATTATTCACATCCTGCCCGAAATCTTTCATTCGTCGAGCAACATAAAATATACCGGGATGCTTGTGTTGGCGGGGTTTCTCATTCAACACTTTCTTGAGTTTTTTACCACCGGTGTAGAGCACGGTCACAGCCACGAGCACCTTCCGGAGCATCATTCCGGCTTTACTCCCTATTCCATTACACTGGCACTTTGTATCCATGCTTTCCTGGAGGGGACAATACTGGCACACCCCGACGTGCTGCATGGCAATCACGAGCCGTGGACGCTACTTATCGCCATTTTAATGCATAAGATACCCGCTGCTTTTGCGCTGATGTCGGTGTTGGGCCATTTTTTGGGCAAAAGTAAAGCTGCAGTGATGTTGCTCTGCCTTTTTGCCCTTGCGTCTCCCATTGGGCTGGTCGTCAGTCATATATTAAAAGACCAGCTACTACTGTCGGAAGGCGGTTTCGTGGCTTTGTTTGCAATCGTAAGCGGCAATTTCCTTCATATATCAACCACCATTTTTTTCGAGAGCAGCCCCAAACACCACCACGGTTGGAAAAAAAATATGGCTATTATTGTTGGCGGTATAGTGGCCATGGTGGCAGAGGCGTTGATGTAATACAACTAACCACGGCTCCCGGTTGTCCTGATCGATATGATTAGCACAACTTTGGTTAATTTTGACAAAAGAAGCGATTGAATAAAAAGATTCTCGGGTTTGTAGTGCTGCTCTTTGTGGCCCACGGCGGGTGGGCGCAGGGGTTTTTAACCGATACTTTTGTCGTAGAAGGCGTTTTGCTCGACAAAAATGATTCGGTGCCGATTCCCTTTGCCCACACCTACACTATGGACTATTCGAAGTTTCAGGTGACCGACGACAAGGGGAAGTTCAGAATTCAGCTGCAGAGAGGCGACACGCTGGTTATTTCGTCCATCGGCTATGCCACCCGGTTTTTTATGTTTACCGACATACCGCCCACCCGGAAAGTCGAACACGTGATCTACATGTCGCAGGACCCGGTTGAACTGCAGGGGATTACCATTTATGGCAAGGCACCAATGGAAGGATTTTATGACCACAACCGGATTCCGTACGATAAGTTTGAGGAAAAAAAACTTGAAGAAGGCTACTACAAGCCAAATTTAAGCATTGGGCCCTCAGGGGCGGGCGGTGCCGTTGGCGTTGAGGGGCTCATTACCCTGTTAGCAGCCCAGTTTAATAGTGAGTATAAACAGCTAAAAAAGCTTCAGGAGATACGGAAGAAGGAATTTGAAGTGGCCCGGTACGACTATTTTTTGAAGAAGAGGCTGAACAGCGGTTACGTGATAGAAAATACAGCGCTGCTTAAAGCGGAGGTAGAAGATTTTATAAAATTCTGGTCGCCCGACACGACATTTCTTGAGATGGCCACCGAATACGAACTGGCCAAAGCCCTGCGAGAGAAAGAAAAGCAGTATATAGAAGAAATGAAACGTAACCAGGGCTCGCAGGAAGATATAGTGAGCACTATTGAACTGCGGAAGCTCCTGCAAGACAAAGGCAACAGGAAGTGATTGCACGGCTGCCTTCCTCCTAAGGCTTCGCTACAGCCGTTTCCCACACACCAATTTCTATTACCGTATTTTCCCGCTATTTATTACCTTACCCGACTATCACTGTCGTTTGGCGGGATCATATCTAAACTATCAGGGAAATTAAAATGGAAGATCTTTCACACAAGGCTTATTGGCGAAAAAACCTTCGCTATCTGTTCATCCTCCTTACTGTTTGGTTTCTGGTATCGTTCGGTTTTGGCATATTCTTCGCAAATTCACTTAACAGCATCAAAATAGCCGGGTTCCGGCTTGGGTTTTGGTTCGCACAACAAGGCTCCATCTACATCTTTGTCTTGCTTATATTCTTATATGTGCGCTGGATGAACAAGCTGGATAAAAAGTTTGATGTTGATGAAAAATAGCCTGATTTGTGGCCAGCTGCGGCGCTCAAATGCAGAGCAAAATCACTGAATCTTAAGAACACAAAGGTAACGCAACAATGGACGTACAAACCTGGACCTACCTGATCGTCGGAATCACCTTCACGCTATACATTGGCATTGCTATCTGGTCGCGGGCTTCTTCCACCACAGACTTTTATGTGGCAGGTGGTGGGGTTTCTCCGCTGGCAAACGGAATGGCTACAGCTGCAGACTGGATGTCGGCCGCATCATTTATTTCAATGGCCGGCCTCATTTCGTTTATGGGCTACGATGGCACCGTGTACCTGATGGGCTGGACCGGTGGATACGTGCTGCTGGCCCTCCTTTTGGCCCCCTACCTCCGCAAGTTTGGGAAGTTTACGGTGCCTGACTTCATCGGCGACCGCTACTATTCCAACGTAGCCCGTACTGTAGCCGTGGTTTGTGCGCTTTTTGTGTCTTTTACCTACGTGGCGGGTCAAATGAGAGGTGTGGGAATTGTTTTTGCCAGGTTTCTGGAGGTAGATATCAATACCGGCGTATTTATCGGTATGGCCATTGTGCTTGTGTACGCTGTGCTCGGCGGCATGAAGGGAATTACTTATACACAGGTGGCGCAGTACTGCGTCCTCATTTTTGCTTACATGGTGCCGGCTATTTTCATCTCTCTCATCATGACGGGCAATCCTATCCCCCAACTGGGCTTTGGCAGTGCCCTGGCCGATGGCACTTACTTGCTTGATAAGCTCGACGGCCTGCATCGTGAGTTGGGTTTTGCCGAATACACGGCGGGCCGGAAGTCAATTATCGATCTCACCTTTATAACGGCAGCACTTATGATCGGCACCGCCGGCCTGCCGCATGTAATTGTGCGTTTTTTCACCGTTCCACGTGTGAGGGATGCACGCCTTTCGGCAGGTTATGCCCTCATTTTTATTGCCATACTTTACACCACAGCTCCGGCTGTGGCTGCGTTTGCACGTACCAACTTGCTCACTACGGTTCATAACAAAGCGTATACACAGCTGCCCGAGTGGTTTTCGAATTGGGAAGCAACAGGCCTCATCAGCTTCAACGACAAAAATAAAGACGGACTGGTTTCTTATGTCGGCAATGCCGAAAGCAATGAACTGACCATAGACCAGGATATAATGGTGCTGGCTAATCCGGAGATTGCGCGGCTGCCCGATTGGGTGGTAGCCCTGGTTGCTGCCGGCGGACTTGCTGCTGCGCTTTCTACTGCAGCTGGGCTTTTGCTGGTAATTTCCACTGCCATATCGCACGACCTGATAAAAAAACAGCTGGCGCCGGATCTTTCAGAAAAAAGACAGCTGCTCTTTGCGCGTCTGGCGTCGGTGATGGCCGTGCTTGTGGCGGGGTATTTCGGAATCAACCCTCCCGGGTTTGTAGCAGCAGTGGTAGCCCTTGCTTTCGGATTGGCCGCGGCCTCGTTTTTTCCGGCCATTATTATGGGCATTTTTTATAAGCGCATGAACAAGGAGGGAGCCATAGCAGGCATGGTTGCGGGGCTGAGCATTACCCTGTTTTATATGATGCGGTACAAGCTGGGCTGGATTGGTGGCCCGACAACCCCAGCCGACTGGTGGTGGGGCATTTCTCCGGAGGGGTTTGGTACGGCCGGCATGCTGGTAAATTTTGCCGTGGCCATTGTTGTTTCCCGTTTTACGCCTGCGCCGCCTGCTCATGTGCAGCAAATGGTGGAGACAATCCGCTTTCCCCGCGGTGCTGGAAACGCTTCGCATAGCTAGTGTGTGCGGCAACACTCCGCCATTTCACACTTTTTATATTGGTTAGCTTTTAACTTTTGGGTAACTTCACACCCACCGGAACTACTTACACCCTTACACCTAAATTGAGCGCCATATGATGGACAAAATACAAACCCTCAGCGGATATATACACGAATACCAGAAAAGCGTAAATGAACCTGAAGCCTTTTGGTCGAGAATAGCCGAAACATTTTTCTGGAGAAAGAAGTGGGACAAGGTGGTATCGTGGGATTTTCATAAGCCCGACATAAAGTGGTTTGTCAACGGAAAGTTGAACATCACGGAAAATATCTTTGAAAGGCACCTGTTTACACATGGGGACCATCCGGCTATTATTTGGGAACCCAACGACCCAAAAGACCAAAACAGAATCATTACCCTTCGCGAGCTTTACGAGATGACCTGCCAGTTTGCAAACACGATGAAGCGGAACGGCGTGAAAAAGGGTGACCGGGTTATAATTTATATGCCTATGGTGCCCGAAGCTGCCGTAGCCATGCTGGCCTGCGCCCGAATTGGAGCGGTGCATTCGGTGGTATTTGCGGGGTTCTCGTCCAATTCGCTAGCCGACCGTATCAACGACTGCGAGGCCAAAATGGTACTCACATCCGACGGAAATTTTCGTGGCGCAAAGGCAATAGATGTAAAAGGGGTGGTTGACGAGGCACTGGAGAAATCGTCGACTATAGAGAAGGTAATTGTATTGAAGAGAACCGGCACTGAAGTAAAGATGAAGCCCGGCCGGGATGTATGGTGGCACGAGGCGATTGAAGGCGAGTCGAAAGAGCATAAGGCTGAGGAGATGGACGCTGAAGATATGCTTTTCATTCTCTACACAAGCGGGTCTACCGGCAAGCCTAAAGGAGTCGTCCATACCTGCGGAGGCTACATGGTATTTTCGCAGTATACTTTTCAAAATGTTTTTCAGTATAGCGCTGGCGATATTTATTGGTGCACGGCCGATGTGGGCTGGATAACCGGGCACTCGTACATTGTATACGGGCCGCTGCTGGCAGGCGCTACCACACTGATGTACGAAGGAATACCAACTCACCCACACCCGGGACGCTTTTGGGAGGTGATAGACAAATACAAGGTGAATCAATTCTATACGGCGCCCACGGCTATCCGGGCACTGCAGGCATTTGGGCTCGACCCCGTGCAGCCGTTTTCAATGGACTCTCTAAAGGTGATTGGCTCGGTGGGCGAACCGATAAACGAAGAGGCCTGGCATTGGTACCACGACCACATTGGCAAGGGAAAATGCCCGTTGGTAGATACATGGTGGCAAACCGAAACCGGAGGTATCATGATTTCGCCTATACCGGGTGTAACGCCCACCAAGCCATCGTATGCCACGCTGCCGCTACCAGGCATACAGCCGGTGATAGTTGATGCCGAGGGACAGGAGCTCCGGGGAAAAAGTGTGCAGGGGAACCTTTGCGTGAAATTTCCCTGGCCGGGTATGTTGCGAACAACCTATGGCGATCATGAACGCTGCAGGCAGACTTACTTTGGTACCTATCCGGGGCTCTACTTTACCGGCGACGGGGTAAAGCGAGATGAAGACGGCTATTACCGAATATTGGGAAGAGTGGACGACGTGATCAATGTTTCGGGCCATAGAATGGGTACTGCAGAGGTAGAAAACGCCATCAACGAGCATCCGCTGGTTGTGGAATCGGCGGTGGTTGGCTTCCCGCACGAGATTAAAGGCCAGGGCATTTACGCTTTTGTGATAGCCGACATGACGAGCCGTACGGAGGAGAACCTGAAAAATGAAATAAGGGAAACCGTGAGTAAAATCATCGGGCCTATTGCCAAGCCTGATAAGATACAGATTGTGCCAGGCTTGCCTAAAACACGGTCGGGCAAGATCATGCGGCGCATACTTCGCAAGACAGCCGAAGGTGATACGTCGAACCTGGGCGACACTTCAACACTGCTCAATCCAGAAGTGGTTGAGCAAATTATCGCAGGCGCCAAAAAATAAATATGCCCTTCGTTAAATAAATAAAGCTTGTGGCCTTTCAAAGAAGGTTACAAGCTTTTTTCTTTGCACTTCATTAGCCCGCGCGTCATTACATTCACAATAAGCCAGTTCCACTTATATTTTTTATGAGACAAAAGTTACTTCGTGAGGGGGCCAATGAACTCACCTATGAGATTAGAGGAATAGTAAAAAAAGCTGAACAGCTCGAAAAGCTCGGATATAGGGTGCTGTGGGAGAACATTGGGGATCCCATCCAGAAAAACCGGAAGCTCCCGGACTGGATGAAGCAGATAATTGCCGGACTGTTGTTTGAAGACGAAACCTTTGGCTACAGCCATTCGAAAGGCGTACTGCAAACGAGGCAGTTTCTGGCAGAGAAGAACAATAAATTGGGAGGCGCTCAAATAACCGCGGATGATATTACTTTTTTCAACGGATTGGGCGACGCAATCGCAAAGATTTATCAGTACCTCGTCCCCTCTGCGAGGGTAATCGGGCCGTCGCCGGCTTATTCAACACACTCCTCTGCTGAAGCTGCACATGCCAATGCGCATCCGCTTACCTACATGCTTGACCCGGAAAACTCCTGGTATCCCGATATGGACGACCTTTACAACAAGGTAAAGTACAATCCAAATATTGTTGGCATACTCATCATCAACCCAGATAATCCTACGGGCATGGTTTATCCCCGTGAGATACTCGAACGGATGGTAGCCATAGCCAGGGAATTCAACCTTTTCCTGGTTTGCGACGAAATTTATATGAACATCATTTACAACGATGCCAAAACGTGCGCTTTGGCCGAAGTAATAGGTGAGGTGCCGGGCATGTCGCTTAAGGGGATATCGAAGGAATTTCCCTGGCCAGGCTCGCGATGCGGATGGGCTGAATACTACAACAGGGATAAGGATGCTGAATTTGCCAGGCTCTGCCAAACAATAGACAATGCCAAGATGATCGAGGTGAGTGCTACAAAGCTGCCTCAGCGCGCTATTCCGCCCATTATGTCGGATGCCAGGTACGGCAGCTTTATTAAAGAGACAAACAAGCGGATAGGTGAAAGAAGTGCGTACCTCACCAGGGTATTTAAAGACATCCCGTACATAACTTTTAATAACACAAATGGGGCATTTTATAATACCATGATCTTTAAGCCAGGCGTGTTAAAACCCCACCAGTTCATCAAAATTGGTGACCCGAAAGTGAAGGAGCTGCTCGAGGGCTGGCTTACAACCGGCAATGGCGCAATGGAGCTCGACAAACGCTTTGTTTATTATTTGCTCGCGGCCAAGCAGGTATGCCTTGTGCCTATTTCTTCCTTCAGTTCAAGCCTTATGGGCTTCCGTATGACGCTACTCGAAGAGAATGAGTCGCTGAGAGAGGAAATTTTTACCCGGATTAAGGAAGGCATAATGGAATACTGCGAGTCGTGAGAATGGAAAAACTTTCGTCGGCCAATTAATCGATTAAAAGTTCAGAACCCCTTAAAAATAAAGCCGAGGGCGAAACCTATCAGAATAATAACGGGCCAGGGAATTTTGGTAAACTGAAGCACGAGGAATGTACCGGCAATTACTGCGATGTTGTGAAAGTTTTGCTCCATGGGCTCGTAAAGCAAAAAGGCAGCTGATACAACCATTCCTGCGCTCACAGCATTTATTCCTTCAAGTGATGCACGGACGGGGCGGTATTTCTTCAGCTCATTCCAAAAGCGGTAAACAAAGAAGATGAGAAAGGTGCCGGGGAGAAAGATGCCGAAGGAGGCCACCATGCCGCCGAGAATTTCGCCCGAAAACCCCCAATTGCGCATTGTAAGGGCTCCAATGTAAGCGCTGAATGAAAAGGTGGGGCCCGGAACAGCCTGCACAAAAGCGTACCCCGACAGAAACTCTTCCGAACTGAGGTATTTTTTGAATTCAACAAATTCGGTATAGAGAAATGGCACAAGCACCTGGCCGCCCCCAAAAATCAGGCTACCATTCCGGTAGAAGTTTTCGAATAGCCTGATCGGCTGCGTAATGGGTTGATTTTTGGTGGCAGCGCCGAGCAGTGCCGCGGCAATTAACACACCGGCCCACAAAAAGAAATTCCCCCATTGCACATGAATCCGTTCTTTCTCCTCCTTCGGCTGGTTTTTGTATTTGAGGGAGGTGGCCACTCCGCCGGCTAGCAAAAGCACCGGCAAAAGGTAGGGCGAATTGATAATGTAGGAGAAAAAAGCGGAGCCCAGGGCAAGCGACACTGCCGTTCGGCTCTGCACCACTTTTTTCCATATCAAAATGGCCGAGTAAGCCACAATAGCTATGGCCATTGGCTGAATAAACCTGGTAAAATGGAGGCTCAGCTCTTTTACCTGGAGGTGGTTCATCATCATGGCGGCGGCCGTCATGATGCATATGCCGGGGAAAACCCAGACGAACAGCGCCAGGTAGGCTAAAACAGGGCCGCCTTTCTTAAATCCAATGGCGGTGATGGTTTGTGTAGAAGTGGGGCCCGGGAGAAGCTGGCAGAGCGCATTCAGTTCTATCAGCTCACCTTCGGTTAGGTACGCCCGCTTTGTAACCATTTTGTCGAGAAGCAGTGCAAAATGGGCCTGTGCCCCCCCAAAGGAAGTGAGGGACAGCAATAAAACATCTCTCAAAAATATGAAGTAGCGAATATTGCGCATGGCAACGCTACTTCTTTTTAAGCCCTATTTCAGCTAGTCGTTGTTCCAAAAATTCTCCTGCCGTCATGTCTTCGTATATTTTCGGATGGTTCTTATCGACGCAACTTTCAAGGCAGCTGAGGTCCATTTCGGAGCGCGGGTGCATAAAGAATGGAATCGAATACCTCGACGTATGCATAAGGTTTTTAGGAGGATTAACCACCCGGTGAATCGTACTTTTTAACTTGTCGTTGGTAAGCCTGGCCAACATATCACCCACATTAACCACCAGCTGTTCGGGCAGCGCAGTAATTGGAATCCACTGGCCGTCGCGGCGCAATACCTGCAGGCCGTCGGCGCTTGCACCCATCAGCAGCGTTATTAAGTTGATGTCGCCATGCTCGGCCGCCCGCACGGCATCGGGGGGTATAGCATCGGGGTTTTCGATAGGAAAATAGTGGATAGCTCTTAAAATGCTATTGCCGTTTTTTACTTTCTGGTCAAAATAATTCTCTTCCAGGCCAAGATACAGTGCAATAGCGCGGAGCATAACGGTGCCCGCGGCTTCAATAATGGCGTAAGAGCGCAACGCAACCTCTTTAAAATCGGGCACCTCCACCGGCCAGATGTTGTCGGGATATTGCTCCTTTATCGGGTCGTTGTCGGTTACTTCCTGGCCAATATGGTAAAACTCTTTCAGGTCGCCGGTAGCTCTGCCTTTGGCGTGTTCCTTACCTTTGCCAATGTAGCCGCGCTGTCCTGCCAGCTCGGGGCGCTCGTACTGCTGTTTTATGTCGTCGGGCAACGAAAAGAATTTTTTGATGCTGTTATACAGCTGCTGCTGAAGGTCGTCGGTAAGGCCGTGGTTTTTTATGGAAACAAAGCCAATATTGTTATAGGCCTCCCCCAGCTTTTCTACAAATTGCTTTTTCTTTTCAGGATTTCCGGAGGTAAAATCGGCCAGGTCCAGTGACGGGATTTCATCGAACAGAATTTGAGCCATAGAAGATGGATGGTTAATGCCTGATAAGGCGATTATTACAAAACACCATTTAATGAAGTTTGGTTATGCGTTCTTTCAGCAAACTTACTGTTGGCTTCAGCAAGCTAGCGCGGTGCTGCAGAAGCCTAACTAAACGCAATTCAATACACTATAAAGCCAGGTCAATGCTTTTGTTTTACTTTACAGTTATTTTAATCGAAGTAGCCATATCAGGCCCGTAAGATGTATGTACTCCGTCAGCAAATTGTAGCGTAAGCACATATTCTCCCGGGGCCAACTCAAGTGTGGCATCCGTCTGGCCTTTACCGTAATGCAGCGTAGTGTCGCTCATAGGGATGACCTCATTTATAGGCCAGAATTGCTGATTCAGCAGAATGTGATGATGGCCATAGCCTTCTTTCACAACGCCGGCTGGCTCAATTTGCATGCCCTCCACACCCATTTCTACAAACACCGGGCTGCTAACAACCGCCCCATCTTGCGGAGATTTGAAGAACACCCTCGGTTTTGCCGTTTCTGCCGTGGCAGTTTCAGCAGCTTGAGGCTCGCTGGTTTCGGCTTTATTTTCAGTTTTGGAGGTATTACATGCCAGAACGCTGGTTGCTATAAAGAATAGTAAAAAGAGCTTTTTCATTGTAACTTACTGATTATGGTTTTGGTAAAAATAAAATGAATCCGGTCAATTCACTACCTATAACCGCAATATTTGATAAACGCACACAAAGTAGCTAATGCAGCACCTGTTTCAGTACTTCAAGCGACTTTAAACCCGAAAATGTGCCGAGGTGATGGTCGTAAAAGCTGAGGATATTTTTGAGAGCCTCTCGCCTGACAACGAGTGGCGCCTTTACTGGTGTCTGGAACGACGACGAATAAAGTTTTTTCAGAAAAGCTATTACCTCCTCCGACAGCTTGTCGGTTTCGGTGAGGTAGTGTACCTGTTCGTACAGTTCTTCGGTTTGCTCCAGGTCGAACCCCAGGTAATAAGTTAGTTTTAAAAGAAATTGGATATGAAAGCATTCATAACCGCTCTCCATGTGATCAAACACCCGGAGTGAATCGAAAACAAACGAAAACTGGCCGAGGTAGTCTTGCTCGTTTTCGCTTACAATTTTGCCTAACACCTCGCTTAAAAAGATTCCAATGGTGGTTTTCTTTATTTCAAACGGGATGCTTCCGTAAGGTGCATGGCACTTGACTTCCGATATACGATGCAAATGGGCGTTTTCTTTGTGGTATACCACCAGGTCTAGCAGGGTGAGGGGCTGAAAGAGCGCAATTTTCCCTTTCGATTTGGTACTTCTTACCCCGTTTACCACGTACGATTGCAACCCAAACGATTCAGTATAAATGCGGCAAATAATAGAAGAGTCGCGGTATTTTATGTAGTTCAATGCTATGCCCCGGCTTTTGTGCAGCATAACCTATTCTATTATGGCTACCTTACCCGCTACCGATTGGCTACCGTTGCGGCTGGCAGCAAAAACAATGTAAACGCCGGAAGCGGCCCGTCGCCCTGTATAGTCCCTGAGGTCCCAGGTTGCCCGGCCACCATAGCTCACCATTTCCCTTACCAGCCGGCCTGCTTCGTCTGTTATTTTCACTACGCAGTCGAACGGAAGACCTTCGATAGAAAGCAAGCCGCCATAGCCGGGTTTTACCGGGTTCGGAAATATTTTGAGCTTCGCCATCGTAGTTACGGGTTTAATGGCTTCAGCCCTATAGGAGACCAGCCCGGCGGAGGTAAGTATAAAAATCTCCCCCGTTTCAGGGTTAATTTCAAGCTGCTGCACCTCGTTCGATAATATCGGGCTGTTTTGCCGGTTAAAGTGCGTAAGGGTTCCTTCACCAAATTCGTCGAGAAGAAACAACCCCCTTTGTGTTCCAATCCACTTCCTGTTGGCACCGTCTACCTTCACGGAGTTTATCACTTCGTCGTCGAGAACAAAGCTATTGCCTGCTACTGCATAAGTCACAATCAAACTCACAGGCTCGAAAACCTCGTAAGTGTTCGCGATAATAGCCAACCCCCGGTCGGTAGCCAGCCAGGCATAGTCGTCTCTGTCGAAGGCCAGGCCGTTTACGTAAGAAGATGGCAGACCGCTGCCGGCGGTTATAAGCTTGTACTGCCTTGTTTCTGCATTAAAAACCAGCACACCGGCATTTCCGGGCAAAATACCCCATACGTCACCATATGAATTTAGGTGCATACTAACAGAAGGTGGCACTGATTCGGGAATAAAGCTTAGCGGACTCCAGCTACCTTCGGCATCACGGATAAAATACTTTGCCCCTGCCTGGTTTGAGCTTATGATAAGCTCGCCCTCCGCTCCGGCAATAAAAGCAGTTACGGGCACCAGTCCATTGGTCCTCTGGAGCATACTGCCGGGTTCGGTATCGTCGATCAAGCGGGCTGAGGATTGGTCGTAAATGCCATGTCCATTCAGCAAAATGTAGTTGGCAGGCCCTGTACTCACCACGTCAGATGCATTGTTGTAGTCAGTGGAAACGAAAGAGGGCATCCAACCTTCGGAACCGAATACCGATACCGACGCGGGCCGGTTAAATGGGAGCAGGCTGTTTTTATCAAACCCTCCGCTCATCGAGAAAATAGTGCTGCCACTTTGCCTAATCCTGTAAATGTTTTTCTCGAGCGGACCAGCCGACACAAAATAGCTGGGTTCGGTGCCGGTTATCCTCGCCAGCCCATTGTTTTCGTCGCCTATCCACAGGCTCCCATCCATGTTGATGGCGCTCGTTACACTTACGGATGCTGGCAATGTTAGCGCTGTTGGGGTCTCTGTCGGTGTTCTCCGCAGCAGAAGGTTCCCGGCGCCAAATAGCAGCTCGTCGTTTTGCAGGGTTAAGAAGCTAATAGGTCCTTCGGGGGCCAATTCCACCCAGCCATCCCCATGGTTAACCCACAGCCGGCCGTTTCGTTTGGCAGCGTATGCTACGGTTTCGCTTGCGGCTATAAAATCGAATACGCCCTCGGTTTCGAGTGCCCGGTTCCAGTTCCTGAAATCCAGCAGATTCAAGCCCGATTGCAGGCTGGCGCTTAATATGCCCTCTTCCGAGGCAAGAAAAATGGAATCTCCGGCGACCGTTCCGTTCAAAATGCCGATTTGTTTGCCATTTCTTCCAAGCTCTTCAAACGTATTTATTATTTCTAAAGAAGAAAGGTTTATTTCCAGCATGCCGAACCCCGTGCAAACGAAAAAGGATTCGGGCGATGAAAATATGTCGTTTATTTTTTTCGAAGACGTGATTCCGGATTGCATCAGCCCGGTAACGTTGTAGGTAACTGACTCTCGCAGCAAGTCGATGTTGCCGTTGGCATAGCCTACAAGCAAGGTACTGGTAGGCGGGTGAGCATCCACGGCTGTGATATTAACGTCGCTCAGGCGGTTGGTTTTTGAAAGCGTGCTGATGGCCGAAGCCCGAGGGTCTACTTCGAGCAGTGCGTTGCCGGCACTGCTATAGACCTTGCCGCCCACGGTGGCTACCTCGTACGACTGCCTGTAGTTGAAATGAGTTCGCCAATGACCGAGCGGTATGTTCTGTTGCCCTTTTGCGAAAAAAGAAACACAAACAGCAAAAATGGCGCTGTAAAAAAATCTCCTATTTCTTTTCATTCTGTTGTGCTTCCCAAAAGCATTTGCGGCAGTATGCCCGGTAAAAATCTTTTTCGCCCACCAGGACTTTTTCTTTGCCCTGGCTGGTACGGTAGGTGTAAGAAGCTACGGCGCCGCAGTTCATGCAAATGGCGTGTATTTTCGAAACAAATTCGGCCACAGCCATCAGGTGCGGCATTGCTCCGAAGGGCTTCCCCTGAAAGTCCATATCGAGCCCAGCCAATATCACACGTTTTCCCTTGTTGGCCAGCATGGTGCATACCTTAACGATCTCGTCGTCAAAAAATTGGGCCTCATCTATGCCCACCACTTCGCTGTTGCCGGCCAGCAGGAGAATGTCGCTGGCAAATTGAACGGGGGTAGAACGTATGCTACGGTCGTTGTGCGACACTACATCCTTGTCGTGGTAACGCTTGTCGATAGCGGGCTTAAAAATCTCCACCTTTTGACCCGCTATTACGGCGCGGTTTAGCCGCCGGATTAGCTCTTCCGTTTTGCCGGAAAACATCGAGCCGCATATTACTTCTATCCAACCCGAGCGGCGGTCTTCCCGGCCCGATCTCTCCAAATGTGGTTCAATTTGCATAACAGCTCTATCCGCTATATCGAATGTGAGGAAATTTGTTCTCTTCAGCCACTCTTATTTCAATGTTGCCCCTAACCCGTGCCTGGCAGGCCAGCCGCTCGTTTTCCGCTAACAGACCCCGCAACCTGAAGTTTTTCTCAGCCGCTGTAAGACCATCAAGGGCGGTGCCACCGTTAATAACTATGGCTTTGCATGTTGTGCAGCGCCCTTTGCCCCCGCAGGCATACATCCAGTCGACGGCGTTTTCCTGCAAAACAGCAAGAAGGGTAGAGCCAATATTTTCGCTGATTATCTGTTTGTTATTAAGGTTTTGTATAACGATCTTGGGCATAAAACAAGCTTTGCAAAAGAAACAAAATATATGTTGGAGAGCAAACTGAACCACGAGGCCATAGAAGCGTTTGCCGTATCGTTTTCCCAAAAGGTGTGCAACTCCTTCTTTGATGAAAAAGATGTGGTTTCAGGAAGAGAAATTGTTGAGATTACTCCTGTAAAACAGGTTAACTATTTTGTTCTGAAGATACTTTTCCGGCAGTGGCAAAAGGAAACGCTGCGGCTCCAGAGCCCTTATTTTAACTATAGAAACGAGGAGGTCAGAAAAGCGCTGGTTGGTTTTATGAATGTGCTTTCGCAGCAAATTAGTGTAAGAAGAGAGCATTTTGAGCCGCTTCTTCGCAAGGCTACCCGCGAGGCTTTGCTGCTGATTATTTCACCATATGATTTTTTCAGGGAAGAACTTACCGGCCATGAAAGCGGCCGGCTGAATGATAAATACCTGAAGAATAGCGACAAGTATATAAAAGTGAACCGGCGGCTGTTTGATGTTTACAAGAGCCGGTTCGATGCGCTGGGTGAAGGCGATATGCCTCACGAGGATGCTTTGGCCTTGTTGGATGATGTATTTATGAGCCGCGAGCTTGTGCCCGAAGAGACTGCGGCTTATGAAGAGGCTTTTAATGAAGTAGAAAAGGTTGATTTTGCTGATTTTTTTCATGGTGAACCCGAGGCTTATGAACCCGAACCGGACGAGCAGCAGGACGAAGAGGAGAGCATTTGGGAAGAAAGCGATTTTTCGCAGGAAGCCGATGAGGATGATCTGACTGACGATATGGACGAGGGGGATGATGAGGGCGACGACGATACGGATGAGTATCTGGAAGACGAGCGCACTGAGATTGACGATGATGACGAGGGGGAGTCTATCGAAGATAAATACGAAACCCTCGAGGACCTGGAAGAAAGACAGGAAGCCGAGGCCGGAGAAGGTCAGGGCAGCGCATACCGTTTTCTGGAGAACGTAGGGTCCGACGACGATGATGACGACATGGGTGACTCCGCTCTCAACAGGCAGTTTAGCTCAGAGAAACAGCCTCTGCACGAGAAGCTGAAGGCAGAAAAAGGGCCCACGCTGGCAGAAATCCATCAGAGCCAAAAAATTGAAAGTATTGTTGGCAGTATTAGCATCAACCAGCGCTACATGTTTGTGAATGAGCTGTTCAAGGGCGAAAATGAAGTGTTTGTTGCGGCTATGAGCAAGGTGGAGGGATGTAGTAGTTTTGATGAAGCTGTGGAGCTTTTAATCCAAAACTATTCCAAAGACCTTGAATGGGATATGAACACGCCCGAAGTAAAAGAGCTCCTTAAAATAATTTTCAAAAAATTCAGATAAGCCGTAGTAACAGGAGCTGCAGAGACCTACTCCCATTAGATTAAAATCTCGAGAAAATTTGCATCCGGTTAGCGTCCATTTTGAGCAGGATGAAAAGTAAAATAGTGAACGCCCATAGCGACGACCCACCGTAGCTAAAGAAGGGCAGTGGAATGCCAATAACGGGGAATAGCCCGATTGTCATGGCAATGTTGAAAGCGAAATGGAAAAACAGGATCGAAGCTACACCGTAACCGTAAATTCTGGCAAATTTTGACTTTTGCCTCTCAGAAATTGTGACAATCCGGATAAGCAGCGTTAGAAAAAGGCCGATCAGAATCAACCCGCCGAACCATCCCTGTTCTTCACCTACAGTGCAAAAGATATTGTCGGTGCTTTGGTCGGGCACAAAGTCAAATTTCGTTTGGGTACCCTGCAGGTAGCCTTTGCCAAACAGTCCACCGGAGCCAATAGCAATTTTCGACTGGGTTACCTGCCAGCCTGCACCAAGCGGATCGCGGTTAGGGTCGATAAACTGCATCACCCGATTTTGCTGGTGAGGTTTCAGAACGTTGGTCATTAAGAAATCTACACTTCGCACAAATCCCAGCAGCATGATGGTAGTAATTGCTACCATACCGATTCTGCGAACGTTTCTGCCCGACAACGCAGCCACGATCAGGCCAACAACGATTATTCCAATAAAGAGTGCGATGGGTTTTATAAGGAGAGTAAGGATGAACAATAGCACGACACTGAAGCCCAAAAGAAAGAATATCGGGTTCAGCCCCTCCCTGTACAGCACAATTACAAAGGCTCCGAATACCATCATCGTGCCCGTATCGCCCTGAAGCAAAATGAGAAGCGCCGGCACTATAATAATAGCGATGCTGATCAGCTGGGTCTTGATTTTTTCGAACCGGACCGTGGGTTCGCTTAGGAATTTGGCCAAGGCGAGAGCAGTAGCAACTTTGGCAAATTCGGAGGGTTGGAGTCCAAAGCTACCGACACCGAACCACGATTTCGATCCCTTAACTTCAGTACCAAAGATCAGTACGGAGATCAACACCAGTAGGAGTGCCGCAAAAATGATGTAAGCGAAAGAGTCGTAGAAACGAAAATCGACTATGCTAATAATAATTATCAGTACGATGCTTGATGCTATCCAAACCAGTTGCTTACCTGAGTTAATAGAAAAATCGAAAATACTTGCGGTGGTTTCTTCGTCGTACACGGCCGCATAGATATTGAGCCATCCAAGAAAAACCAGAAGGAAGTAAAGTGAAACGGTTACCCAGTCGTACTGATTAGAGGTTAAATTTGCGCTTCTCATTCGCATCAAGAAAATCTCCCTTTAAAACATACTCTTCCATTCTCAGCCTGGCATTTTCGCCCTTCAGATATTTTTCGATCATCAGGCCCGAAATAGCCGCAGCCGCTCTCGCCCCCTGCCCCGCATGTTCCACGTAAACAGAAATCGCAATCTTAGGATTGTCCATTGGTGCAAAAGCAATAAATACCGAGTGATCGGGCTTATTATTGTTTTGCACTGTGCCGGTTTTGCCGCAAACTGTGATATCAGGCAACTTGGCCCGGTAAGATCCTGTACCGTATTCAACCACATTCCGCATAGCGGCCACCGCCACGTCAAAGTATTCGGCGTTTATACCTGTTTCGTGTTTTACAGTGTATTCTGCCCTTGGCTGCCCTGAATCGTCGATGGATTTCACCAGGTGAGGGGTATAATAAAAGCCCCTGTTTGCCACAATAGCCGCGAAATTTGCCATTTGCAGTGGCACAACCAGATTTTCGCCCTCACCTATCGAAATTGAATAGATGTTGGAATATTTCCACGGCCTGTTGTTATAAGCCCTATCGTAATAGGTAACATTAGGCACCATTCCACCTTTTTCGTTGGGCAGATCAATACCGAGCGGGCTACCAAATCCAAATCCTGCCACCATACCTCTCCACTTTTCCAGCCCTATACGGGTGTCTTCAAACGTGTCGGGCGACTTGTCCTGGTTTACAACCCTCCTCAGCACCTGGTGAAAGTAGGGATTGCACGACATGGTAATGGCACCCAGCAAATCTTCTGAAGGCCCATGATAGTGGCACCCGATGATGTTCATGTTGCACGGAATTACCGTTTCCTCAGTAATTACCCCTTCCTGCAGCCCTATCATCGCTTGCATAATCTTAAAAATGGAACCCGGCCGGTACATGGCCATCAGCGGCCTGTTAAACAACGGCACGAGACTATCCTGCGAAAGCGTCTGAAAGTTTTTCCCAAAGTCTTTTCCAGCAAGCAGGGTGGGGTTATACGACGGCGCTGAAACGAAAGTCAGTATCTCGCCGGTTGCTGGTTCGATTGCCACCACACTGCCTACTTTGCCTTCCATTAATTTTTCGGCGTATTGCTGAAGCTCCAGGTCGAGGGTAGTGGTGATGTTTTGGCCCGGAATGCTCAGCGTGTCGTACATGCCGTTTTTAAAGCTGCCTTTTTCCTGGCCCCGCACATTTACGAGCTTGTATTTAACACCCCGTTTGCCGCGAAGTTCCTTTTCGTAGGCCATCTCCAGGCCGCTAATTCCGATGTAGTCGCCCTGGCTGTAGTAACCGGTCTTGTCCTGCTCGAGTTGCCTTTTGCTTACCTCGCCGGTATAGCCAAGGGCATTTGCAGCACTGGCGGTTGAATAGCCTCTCACCGTACGAGCTGCTACATGAAAGCCAGGGAAATCGATCAGGTAGCTTCCTACCTCAGCAAAACTCTCGGGGGGAAGCTGATCAATAATTTTTGAAGCTTTGATCGAGGAGTATTTCTTTGCGGCGAGGAGCTTTTTCTGCAATTCCTGTTTTTCGATTTTGAACAGGGTGCAGAATTTGGCGGTGTCCAGCTTGGTTACTTCCTTGGGCACTACCATTATATCATACACGGGGTTGTTGTATACCAACAGCTTTCCGTTGCGGTCGTACATCAATCCACGGTAGGGGTACTCCACTATTTTCTGCACGATATTACTTTCGGCTGCTGTTTTGTAGCTGCTGTCGAGCACCTGTATAGAAAACAACCGGATAACGAATACCACGCCGATCAGCACCATCCCGGTTTGTATGTAAAGTTTTCTGCTATCGTTCATAGCCTGCTGCTTTTTTGAGGCATTCTAATATACAGCACAAGCAAAATAATTGTCAAAGTAAAAAGAGAACTAAAAAGTGCTTTTCCTAAAGTTAACCAAAACATATTCACATTTCCTGCTTCAATAAAAAAGAGCGCCAGATGATGCATGAGGATCAGCGGGATAAAATACATAAGCATCCAACCCCACCCCAATTCCTCCGGGCTTAGCCTTGTGCCGGCATCATAACCACCTCCGGGAGTAAGGAGCCGTATCACCACAGGCCTGAAGTACATCATTAACACACATGATGCAGCATGAATTCCTTGTGTGTCATAAAAAGTATCAACACTGATTCCCAATGCAAACCCGACAAACATCAGCGTAATGAGGCTGGTTTCCATCGGAAAAATCAGCAGCGGAAGAATGTATATAAAGCAGGAGGCATAGTCGAAAACCACGAGGTTCCTCAGCAGGGTTACCTGGAGAAGTGTTAGAAACACGAGCGACAGCGCTAGCTCAAGATAACTCCTATTCATTTTCGGGCATCGTTAAGAGTTCGAGAGAATCCTTTTCACTGCCAAGGATATTTTTCACCACGTAAACATAAGACAAGCTGTGGAAGTCTGTTGCCAGTTTCACTTTCACTTTATGAAATGAGGCATCTTCCGATACGCCGAATTCTTCGATGGTGCCAATGATATAACCGGCGGGGAAAATTGTGTTGTATCCCGAGCTTACGATCGTGTCGCCAACCAGCAGGTCTACATGGCGCGGAATATACTGAAGGTCGGCAAACAAGGGATCTCTACCCGCCCAGCGGATAGTGCCAAAAACATTGTTTCTTTTGATTGACGACGATATCAGAAATTCGCTGTGAAGCAGCGAGATCACCGATGCGTAGTTTGCTGATGTATACTTCACCTTCCCCACAATTCCCTGCGGACCAATAATGCCCATGCCTTCCTCTACTCCGTCTTTTCTTCCTTTGTTAATGGTAATGTAATTGTTGACCCTGCGTGTAGAGTTATTGATCACTTTTGCGGCCAGCACTTCAAACACCTGCAGGGTGGTATCGGTGTATACCGAGTCGGTTCGGGAGGGTGCTATACCGGTTGGCGCCCTGTTCAGGGCTACTTCGTGCAGGGCCCGGTTTTCTTCTGCGAGCTGATCATTAACAGCTCGCAGTGAGAAGTATTCTGAAATGCCCGACGAAAGAGTAAGAACTGATGCACTTATGCGGTTGGAGGAATTAAAAAACCGGGCTCCCAGGTAGCTTCTGTCATTCACTATCAACCAGAAACAGATAACTTCGAGAAGAAGAAATACTAAGAAAGCTCTATTCCGGTAGAGAAATTGAAATAATGAATACATTCCGGTTTAGGTCATCAAAACAGCCTTAAATGCAGCCAGGTTTTTGAGTGCCAAGCCTGTTCCTCTCACTACAGCTCTTAAGGGGTCGTCGGCGATGTGTATGGGCAATTTTGTTTTCATGGCCAATCGTTTGTCAAGACCGCGAAGCAAAGCACCGCCGCCGGTAAGGTGAATACCGTTGTCGTAGATGTCTGCAGAAAGCTCGGGAGGTGAGATCTCCAGCGCTTTTAGCACAGCCTCTTCAATTTTTGAAACAGACTTGTCGATGGCAAACGCAATCTCCGAATACGAAATTTTTATAACCTTCGGGATGCCCGTCATCAGGTCGCGTCCCCTTATTTCGAAATCCTCAGGCCCTTCGTCAAGCTCCGTTAGTGCCGAGCCCACCTCAATTTTAACCCTCTCGGCGGTGCGTTCACCAATCAGCAGGTTGTGCTGGCGGCGCATATAATCGAGGATATCCTTGTTGAAGGTGTCGCCGGCAATTCTGATCGACTGATCGCAGACGATACCCGACAGCGCAATTACGGCAATCTCGGTGGTACCTCCGCCTATATCCACTATCATAGAGCCTACGGGCCTTTCAATATCAATGCCGATACCAATTGCGGCGGCCATTGGCTCGGGTATCATATACACTTCTTTTGCCCCGGCGTGCTCAGCTGAGTCGCGAACCGCCCTTTTTTCCACTTCTGTTATACCCGAGGGGATGCAGATAACCATTCGGTGCGAGCTTGGGAAAATGTTTTTACCCCCCTGGTGAATCATTTTTATCATGCCCCGGATCATGTGTTCGGCAGCGTGAAAGTCGGCAATCACGCCATCCTTCAAAGGCCTGATCGTTTTTATATTTTCGTGCGTTTTTTCATGCATTTGCATGGCTTCCCGCCCGATTGCCAAAACCCTGTTGTTGTTTTTGTCGATGGCAATGATGGATGGCTCATCCACCACGATTTTGTCCTTATGGATGATCAGGGTGTTAGCTGTGCCAAGGTCAATGGCTATATCGCTGGAGAAAAAATCTAAGAATCCCATTTATTTATTATAATCTACTCAGTTGCAATGTAAACGTGTCGAAAATACAAATTTGAGACTAATATCCTTGTCTCGGTTAAATATAAATCAATGTTTAAAGTGACGGTAGCCGGTAAAGACCATCGAAAGCCCATTTTCATCGCAATAGTCGATGGAAAGCTGATCTTTAATAGAACCGCCCGGCTGAATTACCGAGGTGATACCGGCCTTATGAGCAATCTCCACGCAGTCGGGGAAAGGGAAAAATGCATCCGAAGCCATCACCGCCCCGTTCAGATCGAATCCGAAGCTTTTGGCTTTTTCTATTGCCTGCTTCAGTGCATCTACCCTCGAAGTTTGGCCAACGCCACTTGCAAGTAACTGATTTTCACGTGCTAAAACAATGGTATTGGATTTTGTATGTTTGGCGAGTTTTGAAGCGAAAAGAAGGGTGTCGATTTCCAACTCGTCAGGCGATTTTTTTGTTACCACTTTCAGGTCTTCCCTGCTGTCGGTATGTAAGTCTCTGTCCTGTACCAGCACACCGTTCAGTATAGTTTTTAGCTGATGTGTGGCGCTTATCCGCTGCTTTTGCCTGAGTAAGATCCGGTTCTTTTTGGTTTTTAACAGCTCCAGCGCATCTTCATCATATCCGGGAGCTATCAATATCTCAAAAAACAGCGAATTGAGCTCTTCAGCAGTGGCTTTGTCTATTTTGCCATTGGTTGCAAGTACACCTCCAAATGCAGACACGGTATCGGCTGCGAAGGCCCTTAGATACGCTTCGCGGGTAGTTGGCGCCACGGCTACTCCACAGGCGTTGGTATGTTTAATAATCACGAAAACATTTTGCCCATCAAACTCCTCTACCAGCGACACTGCCGCGTCAACGTCTACAAGGTTGTTGTACGAGAGGTCCTTGCCATTCAGCTGATCGAACATTGCGCCGAGGTCGCCATAGAAAACACCGCTTTGGTGTGGGTTTTCGCCGTACCTCATTGCCGACGACTTGTCTTCTGACACCCGAAGGGCGGGAATGCCAAAATCGGCATTGAAGTAGTTGAAAATGGCGGTGTCGTAGCCTGAGCTGATTTTAAACGCCTCGGCAGCAAATCTTTTGCGGTCGGCCAGTTCGGTTGCTCCCTCCTTCTCAGTTAGCAGTTCGTTAAGCTGGGGGTAAAGTGTGCGGGAGGCCACGATAGTGACGTCGTTGAAATTTTTGGCAGCGGCACGTATCAACGAAATGCCGCCGATATCTATTTTTTCTATTATTTCTTCAGGCGACCCACCGGCAGCCACTGTTTCCTCAAAGGGATACAGGTCCACTATCACCAGATCGATCGAAGGGATCTCGTATTTTCCGGCCTCTTCTATATCCTGATAGTTTCCGCGGCGATGGAGAATGCCACCAAACACTTTCGGATGGAGTGTTTTTACCCTTCCGCCAAAAATTGAGGGATAGGAGGTGAGGGACTCCACGGCAGTTACTTTTACACCCAATTTCTCAATGTACGATTGCGTACCACCTGTGGAATAGATATTGATCCCGAGTGAATCTAGCTGACGGATGATCGGTTCAAGACCATCTTTGTAATAAACTGAGATTAAAGCTGAGGAGATTTTTTTTCGACTCATTAAAGGCTTGAAAATAAAGGTGCAAAGCTAATAATTTTTAAAAGGGACGTGGCACTTTCCGCCAATAAAATCGACTCATTAATTTTTCAAAATTTCACTTTTTATTACCTCCGGAAAGTGGAGGTACTCGAGCTCGTGAATTCTGGCGGCAAGTTTTTCGGGTGTGTCGTGCGCTTCCACCGGGCATTGCGCCTGAAAAATGGTTTTTCCCTCGTCGTACTGCTCGTCTACGTAGTGAATTGTAATGCCACTGCACTGCTCTCCTGCTTCAATTACCGACTTATGAACGAAGTCGCCGTACATTCCCTTTCCGCCAAATTTTGGCAAAAGCGCCGGATGTATGTTAATAATGTGGTGAGGGTAGGCCTGGATGATATTTTTAGGTACCAACCACAAGAACCCCGCAAGTATTACCCAGTCGATATTGTATTCCTTCAATTCCAGCAGCACCTTATCGGACTTAAAAAACTCCTCTCTGGAAAATGAAAATGTGGGGACACCAAGGGTTTTTGCTCGTTCTAATACGTACGCATTGGGGTTGTTGCTAAGCACCAGCGCAACCTCGGCGGCAGCGTCGTTCTTGAAAAAACGTATTAAATTTTCGGCGTTGGAGCCGTTGCCGGAAGCAAAGATCGCCAGGTTTTTCTTCATCACATTCTTTAGCGCGCAAAGAAAGCCATACTAATAATACCGCTCAAGATAAACAGCTTGCAAAACGTACTTAAGTTCGAAAATTTTTTCCGGGTGTCTGCTTCTGCCAGATAGAACATAAAAAAAGCGGCCGGCACCGACATAAACACAAAATAGGTACTGAGCACGCTGTTGTTTGCTTTGACCACGAAAAAGAAGATGCTGGCCATGAACACCGAGAGCACCAGAAACAAGAACTGTTTCGTCTTCCGTATTCCCCAAATGATAGGCAACGTTTTGCAGCCAAAATTTTCGTCACCTTTCAGGTCTTCCATATCTTTAATTATTTCTCTCACCAGGGTAATGCCAAATGCAAAATAGGCGTAGGTGTAAATAAGCCAGTTGTTTTCGTTGAAAAGCACAGCCACCACTATCACAGCCAGGCCAGTAAGCACTGCAATAAGCAGGTTGCCTATAAAAGGCATTCTTTTGAGCTGATTGGAGTAAAACCACAGTATAAAAGCAGAAAAGCAGTGGATGAGGCCGATCCAGGGCGAAAGAAGGAAACCGATTGCGATGCCCACGAGATTTAGCACCATTTGCCAGATAAGTACCACTCGCCGTTTAAGCACTTTGCCCACAATTACCCGCTCCGGTTTGTTGATATAGTCGATTTTTACATCGTAGTAGTCGTTGATAATGTAGCCGGCCGCCGCCAGCATTAGCGTGGAGCTTGTGAGCCAAAACAGGCCGGGGTTTAGCAGTTTATCGGCCACTGCCCGCGAATTGCTGGTAAGAAAGAGCGCCGTCATGTACTGCGTGAGGGCAATAATAAGCAGGTTAGGAAAGCGTGTTAACCTAAAGAGACCTGAAAATGAAAAATTTCTGGGTCTTGATGCTTTTGCCATTATGTCGAATTACACTCCAAAGAAAGGTTAGAACCCCTGTATTTCAAAAAATTGTAACAGCTTAGTTGCTGGCAAATTGCGCGGCAGCACAGATAAATGTTAATTGACTAACCTCGATTGGATGATGTGCTGCGAAAGTGCCTGGTAGATACGCTGAAGCGATTCATCGAATGAAAGCCTGTCTGTCTGTTCTTCTATTGTCTCGTAGTCTTCACGCACGGCCGGCCCGGTTTGCGCCTCATCGGGGCCAATATCGAAAGCTTTTTTTACCGTTTCCTCCACCAATGGCTGCAAGTGCTCGAGCGAAATGTTTTGCTGGTTGAGCACGGCTTTGGCGCAGGTGAGCATGTGGTTGGTAAAGTTGCTCGCAAAAACTGCGGCCAGGTGGAGCGTTTTCCGTTCCTCCTCCTCCACAATAAGCGGCTCGGCGCCCAGGGAAGAGGCCAGGGCCAGCAGGGCGTCCTCGGCAAACTCATTGGAGGCTTCTACAAACACGGGCAGCCCCTTGAAACTCGCTGGTCTGTTGTGGCTAAAGCTCTGCAGCGGCCAAAAGATGCCGTAATTTTCGGCCGCAGTTACTTCCAGCACCTCCAATGAGGTGGCACCGGAAGTGTGCACAATGATAGCATCGTCCGGTAGCACAATTTCTGAAGCCACCTGCGAAATGGCAGCGTCGGGCACTGCGATAATAAAAAGATTGCAGCTGCTGTCGGAGAAATCCAGCGAGTCTACCAGCCGGCCGTCGTACAGTTTTTTGGCCACTCTTTCTGCAGAGTAAGCTGACGGATTGTAGATTTCAGCCACCCGGTGGCCGGCGGCTTCCAATGCCGGCGCTATTTGTGAGCCAAGGCGGCCCGAACCAATAAGTGCGATGCGAAAAAACCACTTTTCTGCCATTAGGTTTCGGCGAGTTTTTTAATTGCCGCGGCTAATTTATCCAATTCGCTTGTGAGTGTGTACACGTGGGGTGTTACACGTACGCCCACTATGTTTTCCCATACTATAGCAACCGTATGGATTTTGTAATCATTAAATAGTGCGTTTGCCACCTCTTCGGGTGTTTTTCCGTCGATAGCAAAGTTGCCCAGTGCGCAGCTGAACTCCTGCCTCAGAGAGATGTTTAACTTAACCCTGGGGAGATCTTTCACTTGTTGGCACCAATAATTTTTTAGGTAGCGGAGTCTTTCTTCTTTTCGCTTTGGCCCAATAGCCATGTGAAAATCTATGGCCTGCCCGATAGCTTGCTCAGGAGCAAACGACCGTGTGCCCAATGCCTCAAATTTCCTGATATTGTCGGCCCGTGGGCTGTCAGTGGAAAAAATAGGCCATATCTGCGGTATACGCTCCTTCTTAAGATAAAGCATGCCAGTACCAAATGGAGCGCATAGCCACTTGTGCAGACTGGTTCCGAAGGCATCGCACCCAAAGTCCGGAATTTTGAAGTCCATGTGCGCAAAGGTATGTGCTCCGTCCACCAGCGAGAAAATGCCACGTTTCGCGGCTTCTTCACACAGCCGTTTTACAGGCATTATCTGGCCATTCCAGTTGATCATGTGTGTGATGTGAAAGACTTTGGTTTTGGAGGTTACAGCACTGGTAAAGGCGTTGACCACATAGTCACTATTTTCGGTGGGCATGTCCAGATTTAGCCACACCAGCTTAATGCCGTCTCTTAGCTCACGCTGCTTCCATGCGTGGATCATGTTGGGGTAGTCTTGTTTTGTGAGAATTACCTCGTCGCCTTTTTGCAGGTCCATTCCGTAGATCACCGTGTCGAGCGCTTCGGTGGCGTTGCGGTTAATGGCAATTTCTTCCGCACTGCATCCCGCAAGGTTGGCAAGTTTCTCCCGAAGGGGTTCCCTGCCCATGTCGAGTATACGCCACATATAGTACGACGGCGCCTCGTTACTGTAGTGGTAGTACCTGTCCACGGCGTCTTGCACTACTTTGGGTTGCGGGCTTACTCCGCCGTTGTTTAAATTGATTATGCTGGGCGACACGGTATACGCCTGCCGAACTGCCTCCCACGAAAGCTCATCCTCAGCGGCTTCACGTGGGTTTTGCAATTGCAGGGCCTTCAGTCCGTCAGCAATTTGATAAGATGCCGCTTTGGCAGCCACACCTGTAAGTGAAAGGGCCCCGGCGGCGGCCCCCAGTTGGCGAAAAAATGTCCTTCTCGATGCCGTCATAAACAGTCAGGAGTTAATGCTGATGGAAGATAAGGAAATTATAGACGGCCAGAAAATTTTTTCAAATGAAGCGACGCAACTCATTTCTCATACTTTAGTCACTATGCAGACTGTGACTATCGATCGCACCCGGGAATGGGCCGCTGAGGATTACTTCTTATTAGGAGAAATCAAGACGCCGTGCGAGTTAATTAATGGAGAACTTTTTATCAGCCCTGCCCCGACCCCCCCGCATCAAATCACCTTAAGCAATCTTAACGATATTGTGAAAGCAGAAGGCAAAAAGGTAGGTGGGCTAGTCCTTTTTGCGCCAGTGGATGTTATCATCGATCAGAAGAACATCTTTCAACCGGACTTAATTTTTCTTTCTAAAGAGAGTAGCGAATTCCTGACAAAAAGAGGAATAGAGGAGCCACCTGACCTTGTGGTAGAAATTATTTCTCCCTCCAATAGTTACACTGACAGATATGAAAAGAAGGACGTTTATCAGAAATTTGGAGTGAAGGAATATTGGATTCTCGATCCCGCTAATCAGACTTTAGAAATTTATTTCTCCGACTCGTGGACAAAACCGCAACTTTACCTGGCTGGTGACGGTGAGGTACAATCTTCTGTATTAGAGAATCTGAAATTTAATTTCGACAGCATATTTTAAACCCTCGAAAGTTTACGATTCCAGCCCCTTATCCCGCATTTTCATAAACTCTACGTATCTGCGGCGGATAGCCATACCGAAGCCAATTACCATGAGAAGTGTGCCGGTCCACAGCACGTTGATATACGGTTTTACCACCGCCTCAAGAATTACCCACTCTCGTTGTGCGGTGCTTATCCCCAGTGTGAAGCTGTTGGTTTCGGGATGTACGTTCATAAACGCGATCCGGGCCGCGACATCTCTTACTTCTTCGGGGATTCTGCCCACCATGCGGTTTTTTATCAAATAGATGGGCTCAGCAACATAGTCTTCATTTTCGGCCATTATCACAATGCGGGCTTTAATAGCCACATCTTCGGGGCCCAACTCCACCTGCGGAAGATCAGTGATTCGCTCGATTGCTTCGATTCTCGCCACAAAATCGTTCACAAAAAAGTCTTCCCCAATTTTTACTGTTACCTCCTCTATTTCGCTCCATTCGGTTTCGGCTTTTGGGTCGGGAATAGTGCGCACGTGCGTATAAAGGTCGGCAGTAAGTGTGCGGTTTATGTCGGGGCTGTAAACCATCATGTCCATGGTTTCATTCATTTGAAGCCTCGGATACAACGTGAACTTCTTGCCGTCTGATTTGGCGTACTCTATTTCAAAGAAGCTATTTTCGGCATTGTCCAGTTCCAAAGTATCTCCTTTGCTAAAGTAGGTTTTGTCCTTCCACTTTATGTCGGTTCGGGCCACTACTTTTGTCGGGTCTCCTATCGCCTCAATAGCGCTGGCACTTACGTAGCCTGGGAAGCCCTTCACTTCCTTTCGCACACCTTTGTAAAGCAGCGAATAGTCGCCCATTTGTCTTTCCTCGTGCTGGAAAAGCAGCAGGTTTTCGCGGTTCACTTCTTCGGGAAAATCTTTGTGCCAGATCATCCCCGTATTGTTTACCGATATGATTTTTGAGTAGCCCGATGAAAAAAGGATGCCGACCAGCATCATGGCAATGCCAATGTGCGCTACCGAGCCGCCAGCCAGGTTTACATTCGATTTCAGCAGAGAGAGTAGGATTTTGCCGTTGGCCACTATTGAGTAGATGCCGGCAGTGAGCAGCAGAATGTTTACCGGGGCTGTGATTTTGGCAAAAACAATAATGGCCGCCGTAACAAGCAGCGAAATCAGCACGGGGTACATCAGCGATTCCTTCAGCTCTTTTTTGTCCATCTTTTTCCACCAGAAAAATTGTCCTGTGCCGGAAAGAATGGCGAGTATTATGGCGAACCAGACCTGAAATTTGGTGTAAAACTCCACCTGGTCTACGGGCGGAGCCAGGTTGGAAATGCCTCCGAAGAGATCTACTATCGAGTTCCATACAGGAATAGAGGTGGGGATAATCACCTGAAATGCCATCAGGCAGAGGGTGGTAGCACCCATAAAAATCCAGAACTCGCGGGAATAGGTCGAAACCTCCTCGCCTGATGTGGGTATTTTTTTCCACCGATAGGCAATAAGCCAGACGGAAAGTGCCGTGAAGGCAAACAGATAAACCAACAGCTGGCCGGAGAGGCCCAGATCTGTAAACGAATGAACGGAAGAGTCTCCTAAAATACCCGACCTGGTAAGGAAAGTAGAGTAAACGATCAGCACGAAGGTAGTAATGGCCAGGATAACCGACGCCTTCAAAGCGGTGTTACTTTTTCGGAAGGTGATCATGGTGTGGATAGCCGCCACCAGGATGAGCCAGGGCACAAAAATGGCATTTTCTACCGGGTCCCAGTTCCAGTAGCCTCCAAAGTTGAGGGTTTCGTAGGCCCAGTAGGCACCCATTAAGATGCCCACACCTAATACTACGGCGGAAAACAATGACCACGGTAATGCCGGACGCACCCACTCTTTGAATTTCCCGATCCATAGTCCTGAAATGGCATAGGCAAACGGCACCAGTGTAGTGGCAAAGCCCAGAAACAACGTAGGCGGGTGAATGACCATCCAGTAGTTTTGAAGCAACGGGTTAAGCCCGGAGCCGTCGGTAGGCACAAAATCAGGGTTTATTTTGAATATGGGTGCATCCATTGCGTCCCGCAGCAATATAAAAGGTGAGCTGCCGAATTTAACGTTGAACACAACTACACCAAGTACCATGGAAACGAGGAATCCCTGCACCACCGCAAAGATGGTCATGATGGGGGCTTCCCAGAATTTGTTTGTGTTGATGAGTACGATGCCCAGTACTACATTCCAGAATATCCAAAGTAAAAAAGAGCCTTCCTGCCCTTCCCAAAAAGCCGAAACCTGGTAGTAAACAGGGAGTAGCTTCGAGGCGTGGCTGTAGGCGTAGTGGTATTCGAAGTAGTGGTTGTGAATGATATAGAAGAGTGTAAAAACGACACCAAATACAGCCGCGGAATGAATGTAGAAGGCGGTTCTGGCATATTTTATCCAGCCGGCTTTTTCTAAGGCCTCCACTTGCTGTCCTTTCCAATAGGCAAATGCACTAATGAGGGCAGTAACAAAGGCCAGGATCACTAAAAAATGTCCCAGGTTACCTATAAAGGTGTGTATCATCTGATGAATCGTGTTATCTCACTTGTCCGACTTTGATTTCCTCTTCCTGATATTTCGAAGGGCACTTCATTAAGATTTTGTCGGCAATAAAAGTCTGGTTTTTATAGGCGCCTACAACAACCACCTGCTCCGACCGCAGGAAATCCATCGGCATAGGCTCGTTGTAAATTACTTTCTGTTCAAAGTTGTTTTGGTCCACCATTATAAAAGAAAAGGCCAGCATATCGGGGCTTGTTTCAATGCCGGTCACCTGGCCGGTTGCATCTTTTTTAAGCTGCCCCACCACGTGCAATTTATTGCTGTTGCCTTCGCTTGCCATTTCGTAAGCTTCACCAAAAGTAACATAGGTGCTTGCATCGCCCGCCGTTGAAACGATCACCATTACGGCTACGGCAATCACTAAAATCCCAAGTATATACGATTTTTTCATTTTATGTAAATCAGTTAATCAACATCAAAAACGGGGCAATTAGTTTTTCTCCTTGTTTCTTAAATGCTCCTCTACCCGTGCTTCGATATTCGAAAGCTTTATGTCCATCCGAACTAGGTAAAAGATAAGCACGCCGAGTAGCGCCACCATAACGGCCACAACCACGTAAATTTTTCCCTCGCCCCTGAAGGTGTCAGCCATTTCTACATTGCGGTTCGAATAGTCGCTGCTTGTTATCTGCTGTTTCTCCTGCGCATAGCTATACGGCGCCACAGCAGTAAGCAATAGCGTGAAGAGCAGGCCAAAAAAGTATTTTTTCATTTTACTGTTCTATAAACTGTTTCAAAATTCGCATCCTGATTCTGACACTCGCTATCCAGAATCCAAGCAATGTCCAACCCGCTACTGCGGTGTAAAAAACCTTCCTCAGCTCGTTGTCAAGGTCGTAAGCATTAAAGCCGGGGTTGCCCCCGTTTCCGGGATGAAGCGAGTCGGTCATCCGGGGTAGAATGAAAAGCAAAGGGATAAGAATTGCGAATGCAAAAATGTTGTAGATGGCGCTTATTCGTGCCCGGGTCGATTCATCTTCGATCGATCCGCGAAGTACAAAATAGGCGAAGTAGATGAGCAGCCCTATAGCGGAGGCGTTCTGCTTCGGGTCGTTGCTCCAGGGTTCGCCCCAGGTGTAGTTTGCCCATATCATGCCGGTAACAATGCCCAGCACCCCAAATAACACCCCAATGTTGGCCAGCTCTACACTATAAATATCGTTTCTTACCGAGGGGTTGGCCAGGTATTTTACCGCGTACACTACTGATGCGAGCAGTATCAATATCATACCAAACCACATTGGCACGTGAAAATGCAACACCCGAATGGTTTCATTTAAAATCACCAGCCGGGGTACATCGAAAAGCAGCCCGGCATACACCACATACACCAGTAGCATCACCGTAAAAATTTTCCACCATTGTTTTCTCAACTGCTTTTCCATCTATTTAATTCTTCCAGAGAAAAGGGAACAAGATATATCCAAGCGCTATTCCAACCGAATCAACAGCAAACAGCGTAATTAGTTCATCCGAGGTATCATCCCACGTGAGCCCGTCTATCGCATTTTTTACGGTCTTAATTGACAAAAGCAGGATCGGAATCAGCAGAGGCATGCTCAGTATTGCCATCAGCACCGTGTTGTTGCCGGCTTTGGAGGCAATGGCCGACATCATGGTGAGAACGCTCGAAACACCGATTGAGGCAAGCACCACCCCACAAAAAAACATAAGCGAGTTAGTAACAGGGTAGCCTAGTACGGTACCGTAGGCCAAAGTAGCAAACAACGCCAGCACGATCATCAACAGGCTGTTGTAGATCATTTTTGCCATTATAAGGCTTACCGGATGCACCAGCGTGTAATAATAGAGTTGCCTGCCTGCCGACTCCTGCAAAAAGCTTTTGGCCACAGCGTTAATAGCCGAAAAAAGAATGACGATCCAGAAAATAGCGTTCCAGAGAGGGGCTGATAATGACGATTGATTTTTGACAGACAAGCTAAGGTAGATAATGAAAATGGTGCTTATCGTAAACAGCAGCAGCCCGTTGAATGCATATTTTTGTCGCCATTCCAGCGTTATTTCCTTCTTGAAAAGATATTTGATTTCGAGCCACATAGCTATGAGGCTGCAAAGTTACATTAGAAAAACCTTTTTAATAAACAATTAACCAGCAATGAAGAATGCCGCCTGCAACAGCTTGTTGTAAAAAAGGGCTAATTGAAGTAGCATTGCACAGAATTTCGATTTAATGTCATTTTCGGGCAAAAAAATATTAGTAACCGGTGCGGCCGGATTTATCGGTTACCACCTGACCAAACGGCTCCTGCAAGAAGGGCACGAGGTTACGGGGGTAGACAACCTCAATACTTACTATGATGTGACGTTGAAGGAGGCCCGGCTTAAGCAGATAAGGGATTTGGCTGGGTTTACCTTTGTAAAGGAGGACCTGCACAACGCTGAGGCAATAAAGAAGGTTTTTTCCGGGGGGCATTTTGAGGTGGTTGTTAATTTGGCTGCCCAGGCGGGTGTACGGTATTCCCTTGTAAACCCGGCGGCCTATATCGATTCCAACATTACCGGATTTCTCAACATCCTTGAGGGGTGCAGGCATTACGGAGTAAAAAACCTGATATACGCTTCTTCCAGCTCGGTGTATGGCGCCAACACAAAGATGCCATTCTCGATACATGATAATGTAAATCACCCCATTTCGCTGTATGCCGCCACCAAAAAAAGTAACGAGCTTATGGCGCATACTTATTCCAGCCTGTTTCAAATTCCCACTACCGGCCTGCGTTTTTTCACAGTGTATGGTCCGTGGGGAAGGCCCGACATGGCGTTGTTTCTCTTTACCAAAGCAATTATTGAGGGTACTCCCATCGATGTGTTTAACTTTGGCAAAATGAAGCGCGACTTCACCTACATCGACGATATTGTGGAGGGCGTAGCAAGGCTGGTGCATTTACCGGCCGCTCCAAACGCCGAATGGTCAGGCACTACACCCGACCCGTCGTCGAGCTACGCACCCTACAAAATTTATAATATAGGCAACAACAGACCCGTTGAACTACTGAAGTTTATAGAAGTATTGGAAGAGAATATCGGAAAAAAGGCTGTCAAAAACTTCCTTCCAATTCAGCAGGGCGACGTGGAGGCTACCTTTGCAGATATTAACGACTTAATGAACGACGTTGGGTACAAGCCCGCTACTTCTATAGAAACAGGGATAAAAAACTTTGTTGAATGGTACAAGAGCTTTTATAGCAAACGTTGAAAAGCCAGCTGCCGAAGCCGGCTACTTGCCAATCTAACTATTGAAACAAACATGAAGGGAATAATACTAGCTGGCGGCTCAGGAACCCGCCTTCATCCATTAACGCTTGCTGTAAGTAAGCAAATTCTTCCTGTCTACGACAAACCCATGATTTACTATCCGCTGAGCACACTGATGCTCTCCGGGATACGTGAAATATTGATCATTTCAACGCCTCACGATTTGCCGCTGTTCCGCCATTTGCTTGGCGATGGCAGGCAGCTTGGATGCGAATTTTCGTATGCTGTTCAGGAGAAACCCGAAGGCCTGGCCCAGGCATTTCTTATTGGCGAAAAGTTTATCGGGACCGATAAGGTAGCGTTAGTGTTGGGCGATAATATTTTCTACGGATCGGGCATGGCTAAACTATTGCAAAGCAAGGTGGACCCCGATGGCGGTGTGATATTCGCCTATCACGTAAACGACCCGGAACGCTACGGTGTGGTAGAATTTGATGAGAATGATGTGGCGCTTTCAATTGAGGAAAAGCCCAAACAGCCGAAATCGAGCTTTGCAGTGCCGGGCCTCTATTTTTATGACAACGAGGTGGTAGAAATATCAAAAAATCTGAAACCCAGCCCCCGGGGCGAACTGGAAATAACAGATGTAAACAAAGAATACCTCCGCCGCGGAAAGCTTTCTGTGGGGATTTTGGATCGGGGTACAGCCTGGCTCGACACAGGAACGATTACTTCCCTTATGCAAGCAGGCCAGTTCGTGCAGGTAATTGAAGAGAGGCAAGGGTTGAAAATTGGATGCATCGAGGAGGTTGCCTACAAAATGAAGTTTATTGATAAGCAGCAATTAATTAAACTTGCGGAGCCATTAGTGAAGAGTGGTTATGGCGATTACCTGCTAAAGCTATTGAGATGACCATACACCAAACCGATTTTCCGGGCCTCTTTATCATTGAACCTAAACTATTTGCAGACGACCGGGGATATTTTTTTGAAAGTTTTAACAAGGCTAAGTTTGAGAAAGAGACGGGCTTGAGTGCGTCTTTTGTGCAGCATAACCAATCGAGGTCGGTAAGGGGCACCATCAGAGGCCTGCATTTTCAGCGGAACCCGTTTTGCCAGGCCAAACTTGCCAGGGTGCTCTCCGGAAGAGTGCTGGATGTGGCTGTAGATTTACGTGAAGGCTCGCCAACTTACGGGCAAACATTTAGCTGCGAGCTCGACGATGTTGAAAAAAAGCAGCTGTATGTGCCGAAGGGTTTCGCACATGGCTTTGTGGTGCTGTCCGAAACTGCCGAATTTTTTTATTGCGTAGACAACCCCTATGCCCCAGAATGCGACGACGGCATCCGGTTTGATGACCCCGACCTGAACATAGACTGGGTTCTCGGAAATGACGAGCTTATTTTGTCTGAAAAGGATAGAAAGCTTGGGAGCTTTAAAAACTCATTTGGAAAATTTAAATACTGAAATCTTAGATGGAAAATAAAAAACGTGTACTTATCACGGGCGGCGCAGGCTTTCTCGGATCCCACCTCTGCGACAGATTCCTTAAAGAAGGCTACCATGTGATTGCCATGGACAACCTGCTTACTGGTTCGTTAGATAATATAGAGCATTTGTTCCCAAGAAAGGACTTTGAGTTTTACCACCACGACGTGTCGAAATTTGTGCATGTGCCCGGTGAACTCCAGTACATCCTTCACTTTGCTTCGCCGGCAAGCCCGATCGACTACCTGAAAATGCCGATACAGACACTGAAGGTAGGTTCACTTGGAACACATAATCTCCTGGGCCTGGCAAGGGCAAAAAAAGCGAGGATACTTGTTGCGTCTACTTCTGAAGTGTACGGAGACCCACAGGTGCATCCGCAAACTGAGGAGTATTGGGGCAATGTGAACCCCGTAGGACCACGCGGGGTGTACGATGAGGCCAAACGGTTTCAGGAGGCCATTACCATGGGCTACCACACCTTCCACGGACTGGAAACACGCATTGTGAGGATATTCAATACTTACGGACCCAGAATGCGCCTGAATGACGGACGTGTGTTGCCGGCCTTTATTTCGCAGGCCCTGCGAGGCGAAGATTTAACTTGCTTCGGCGATGGTAGCCAAACCCGTTCATTTTGTTACGTCGACGATCTTGTGGAGGGCATTTACAGGCTGTTGCTGAGCGACTACCCGTATCCGGTGAACATCGGCAATCCGGACGAGATAACTATACGGGAGTTTGGCGAAGAGATAATCCGGTTAACGGGCGCATCTCAAAAGCTGATATTTAAGCCGCTGCCTACTGACGATCCCAAGCAGCGAAGACCGGACATAACAAAAGCAAAGGAAATCCTGGGGTGGTCGCCAAAATACTCGAGGGCCGAAGGGCTTAAGCCCACGCTAGAGTATTTCAAAAAGAAAGTACTGCAATAAATGGATATAAAGGTAGGTATCGTGGGCCTCGGTTACGTGGGCCTGCCCCTTGCTGTTGAGGCTTCGAAGCATTACCAGGTGGTTGGCTACGATATAAACGGCCAGCGAATAGAAGCCCTTGTTAACGGCAGGGATACCACCATGGAAGTTTCGGTGGACGAGTTGAGGAACTCGCCGCAACTTACATTTACGAGTTCCTTAACCGACTTATCGGAGTGTAACTTCTTCATTATCACAGTGCCCACACCGGTCGATGCCTATAAAAACCCGGATTTAAGACCGTTGCTGTCTGCCACCAGCGCGGTGGGGTCGGTACTGAAAAAGAACGATATTGTAGTTTACGAATCTACCGTGTACCCGGGATGTACCGAGGACGACTGCGTGCCTCTGCTTGAGTTGGAGAGTGGGCTGAAGTTCAATGAAGATTTTTTCTGTGGCTATTCCCCCGAGAGAATAAACCCCGGCGACACCACAAGGAGACTTCCCGACATTAAAAAAATAACCAGCGGTAGTACCCCCGCCGTGGCAGAAACAATCGATCGCTTTTATGCGTCGTTTATTCCCGCCGGCACCCACAGGGCCTCATCAATCAAGATAGCCGAGGCAGCCAAGGTAATTGAAAATGCACAGCGCGATATCAATATTGCTTTTGTAAACGAATTGGCGCTGATTTTTGAGAAGATGAACCTCGATACGCTCGAGGTCCTCGAAGCCTCATCAACAAAATGGAATTTCCTTCCATTCAAGCCGGGGCTCGTAGGCGGTCATTGCATAGGTGTAGATCCGTACTATCTCACCCATAAAGCCGAGTCGCTCGGGCATCATCCCGACGTAATTCTGGCAGGGCGGCGTATAAACGACAATATGGGCGCTTTTGTAGCTACCCAGGTGGTGAAGTTGATGGCAGCAAAAAAATCGCCCATCGTAAACGGTCGCATATTGGTATTGGGCATCACCTTCAAAGAAAACTGCCCCGATATCCGCAACTCAAGGGTTATCGACATTGTCAATGAGTTTAGATCGTACGACCTGGAAGTCGATGTGTACGACCCCTGGGCCAACAAAGATGAAGTATTGGAGGAGTACAACATTGCGCTGGTCGACGAGTTTCAACAAAAATACTCGGCTATCGTGCTGGCGGTAGCCCATACAGCATTCAAAGATCTACCCTGGCCCGCCCTGCGGCAGGCGAGTAGCGTGATTTACGACGTAAAAGGGCTGATACCGCGGGAGTTTTGCGACAAGCGGCTCTAGGCAGCTACTACGGGTTTTAGCCAGTTCATAATCGAGCTTTTGATGGCAAGGACTTTATCTTGCGGATTAAACTCTTTTTCAGCAAAATAAAAAAGCTCGTATTTGAGCTTGTCGCCCACATTTAGCACCACTTCATAGCTGTATTCCTTGTTACTGTCAGAAAAGGCTGACACATCGGCGTTTGAAGTGTAGTGATTCACATCTACCCCACTTATTTCCCTGAAAGAGAATATCTTTTTGGAGTTTGGGCTCAGAAAATCTTTTATTTCAAAAAGCCCGTTTTGCAGATCGAACTCATACACGTAACGTTTGCGCAAAACGTATTTTACCAGAGGCACGAGCAGTACCAGCACGCCCAGCAGATAGAGGAGTTCGAAAACAAAGCCAAGTGAAATTAGAAGGAGCCCCAGCAGCACAAATATGGTTGTCTGGAAAACTGAAATTCCGGGCTTTGACCTTATAACTTTCTTGATACCGGAATCGCGAAGGTCGTACCCCTGCGCAGAAATGAAACTCTTAAGCTCATTGGAAAGTGAAAAACTGCTCATAAAAAAATTAGGTTAGATTGTATTCAAATAACAGAGCAACTAAAAAACAAAACAATATAGCTATTTTTCGCTTACACCATACACGGACTGGTTAACCTGCCTTTTTGCTCCAGTATCGCATGAGGCCTGCAACACTCATCCACGCAGGATTAGCTGCCTCGTACTGTTCGATTTGAGCATCCGAAAGCCCTTTTTCTTTTAAGCTGTTAGCTGTAAACGCTTGAAAAAGCGGGGTCATGGTGGTGGCGTCCATGCCTTCTTCCATGTTTTTTTTAACCCACTCTGCCCCCTTAAAGAGCTCTTTTCGCAGCGTGTCCAGGTGATTTTTCTTGTCCTCTACCGGCCCAAAATGCGTGAGGTATAGCCTGGATACGGGTGAGTGAAGTATCCTGTCAATGGATTTTTCCCAATCTTCAAGGTTGATATCAGGGGGTGGACAAGGCGGCACAACAGGTCCGTTTTCAATTTTAACGCCCGCCACGTCTCCGGTAAAAAGCACGTCTTCCAGCTGCCACGCAATATGATGCACTGCGTGGCCAGGTGTATGAAGCGCGGTGAAACTGCAGTTGCCTATTTTCAACACCTGCCCGTCCGCTACCTCCACAAGCTTATTCATTTCAATCGCTTTCATTTCGCCCCACAGTCTGTCCATTTGGTCTTTGTAAATGCGCCTCGCCGATTCCATTAGTTTGGACGGGTCGGCCAGGTGTTTTACTCCAAAAGGGTGCACGTAAATATTGGCGCCCTTTTCGGCCAAATACCATGCTGCCCCTGCATGGTCGAGATGTATGTGGGTAAGCAATACATGCTTGATCTCCTCCAGCGAGAACCCGTGACGTTCTACTTCTGCTGCCAGTTGTGTGACAGTGGAGTGTGGCCCCGTTTCCACCAGAACAGGCCCTTCGGTCGAGAGAATAAGAAAGGCGGAAATTGTTTTTTCAAGGTTTAAGAAGCGGAGATCTAAAATGCAAACGTCGGCCATCGTGTGGGGTTAATATTGCTGCTTTAAATTAATAACTTAACGCCCAAAAATAAGACATAATGCCAGAACAATCGAAGTCTCCTTATTTTCAAGACTATATGCCGGAGAATGTTTGCTTTGGTTGTGGCATACACAACCCCGGTGGTTTACATATTAAAAGCAGGTGGGAGGGAGAGGAGGCGGTATGCACGTGGAACTCCGCCGAGAAGTACCATGGCTGGGCCAACCTGCTGAATGGAGGTATAATAGCCACCCTGGTAGATTGCCATTGTATGTGCACCGCTATGGCTCAGGCCTACAAAATGGAGGGCAGAGCGTTGGATTCTGCTCCCGAGTACCGGTACGCCACCGGCACGCTCACCGTAAAATACCTGAAGCCCACGCCTAACACCTCAGTGGAACTTCGGGCAAGGGTGATAGAGGTGAAAAACAAAAAAACAGTGCTGAAGTGCGACGTGTATTCGGATGGGGAAAAGACTGCTGAGGCCGACGTGATTGCCATACGGGTGTATGACAGTAGTCAGCCTCAGCCTGCCAATGCGTTCAAGTGATATTAAAAATGTGCAGCCAGTGCAGATTGGTCTTTAGCTTCCAGTGCTGAAAAGCCCGTGAGCTGCTCGTCGATAACCCGGGCAGCTTCCCGGCCTTCGGCAATCGCCCACACCACCAGCGACTGCCCTCTGCGGAGGTCACCGGCAGCATATACTCCTTCTACGCTTGTCTTATAATTGGTGGCAGCTACATTTCCACGGTCGTCGAGCTTCACCTGCAACTGATCGAGCAGCCCTTCTTTCTGCGGACCTACAAATCCGACAGCCAGCAGCGCAAGTTCGCAAGGTATTAGCCTTTCCGTACCTGGTATTTCCGAAAAACCCGGCCGGCCATTGCCTGCATCGGCTTTCCATTCAATATTCACACATTTTACGCCGGTCAGATTGCCGCCGGCATCTCCTAAAAATTCTTTGGTGAGTACCGCCCATTCCCGCTCGCAGCCTTCTTCGTGCGACGAAGATGTCCGCAGTATCATAGGCCACTCCGGCCACGGATTGTCAAAGGCTCTTTCTTTGGGTGGCTGAGGCAGCAATTCCAGCTGGCTCACAGATGTTGCCTTGTGCCTGTTGGATGTACCCACACAGTCGGCACCGGTATCTCCACCGCCAATTACAAGTACATTTTTGCCAGTGGCCAGTATTCTTTCCTCCTTAATTTTTTCTCCTGAAACTTCCTTGTTTTGCTGGGTCAAAAATTCCATCGCAAAGTGAACACCCTTCAGGTTTCGTCCCGGTATGGGAAGGTCTCTGGCAATGGTGGCGCCACCCGTTAGCAAAATTGTATCGAACTGTGCCTGAAGCTGTGCTGCCGTAATATCTACGCCTGCATTTACGCCACACTCAAACTTAACACCTTCAGCTTGCATTACTTCTACCCTGCGCTCCACCACCCATTTTTCGAGCTTAAAATCGGGGATGCCGTAGCGCAGCAGGCCCCCAGGCTGCAGATCTCTCTCAAACACAGTGACAGAATGCCCCGCCTTATTGAGTTGCGCAGCAGCAGCAAGGCCGGCTGGCCCTGCGCCAATTACAGCTATTTTTTTGCCGGTCCGAGTCTTAGGGGGCTGCGGTTTTATGTACCCCAGTTCAAATGCTTTCTCAGCAATCGACTTTTCAATATGCTCTATGGCTACCGCCGGCTTGTTAATGCCAAGTACACACGAGCCTTCACAAGGCGCCGGACAAATACGACCGGTAAACTCCGGGAAGTTGTTGGTACTGCTGAGTATCTCAATAGCCAGCTCCCAATCGCCCTGATATACGGCGTCGTTGAAGTCGGGTATATTGTTGCCGAGCGGGCAACCTGTGTGGCAAAACGGTACACCGCAACTCATGCAGCGGGCAGCCTGCTCACGGGTCTTTTCCTCGGCAAACTCGTCATATATTTCCTTGTATTCGTTTACCCTTTGCTGCGGTGCCTTTGCTTTTGGCAGCTCTCTGTTGTATTCTAAAAAACCTGTAGTCTTTCCCATAAAATTACACTGCTTGACGGATTCTACGCTTACTGGCATTGGCCAGCACTTCTTTGTACTCTTTAGGCATTACCTTGATAAACTTGCCAATGTGCCTGTCCCATTCCGAGAGTATTATTTCAGCTTTTTTGCTTCCGGTAAACTTCACGTGGTTGGTAACCAGCGACTTAATGGTGGCTACATCCTGGTGGTCCATAGAGTCGAACAACACCATTTCCATGTTGCACATTTGCTGGAACTCTTCGCCGGGTGAATAAACATACGCTATTCCTCCGCTCATGCCGGCTGCGAAGTTTTTGCCCGTTGGGCCCAGTATTACAACCCGGCCGCCGGTCATGTATTCGCAGCCATGGTCTCCAACACCTTCTACCACAGCCGAGGCTCCGGAGTTACGCACCGCAAATCTTTCGCCGCCCATGCCATTGATGTAGGCCTCGCCCGAAATTGCCCCGTATAGCGCCACGTTCCCAATTATTATCTGCTGGTCATGAACAAACCTGGTGCGGCGGTCGGGGAACACAATAAGCTGTGCGCCAGACAGGCCTTTGCCGAAATAATCGTTGGCTTCTCCCTCCAGCACAAATTTGAGCCCCGGGGCACCAAAAGCACCAAAGCTTTGGCCTGCCGAGCCCCTGAAGTTTATTCTGATAGTGCCTTCAGGCAACCCTTCTTCTTTGTATTTCTTGGAGATTTCATTCGAAAGAAGAGCTCCTACGGTCCGGTTTGTATTTACTATTTTCAACTTACCCGACGAAAACTGGCCGGATTCAAGTGCCGGCTGCGCAATTTTCAGCAGCTTCCAGTCGAGCGCATCGCCCAGCTTGTGTTTCTGCTCTATCGAATTGTAGGCCGTTTGGCCCGCCCCCGGCTGCACCACGTGTAATACAGGGTCGAGATTAAGGGTAGCAGCTTTCCAGTTGGGCAAATCTTTTTTCACTTGCAGCATGTCTGCTCGTCCTACCATTTCCTGTATGGTTCTAAAGCCGAGTGCCGCCATTATCTCACGAAGTTCTTCAGCCATAAAGGTGAAAAGCGCAATCACGTCCTCGGGTGTGCCGGTAAACAAAGCCCTCAGCTCAGGGTTTTGGGTAGCCACGCCTACGGGGCAGGTGTTCAAATGGCATTTGCGCATCATGATGCAACCCATGGTTACCAATGCCGCTGTAGATACGCCCCATTCTTCGGCCCCCAACAGGGTGGCAATGGCAATGTCGCGCCCCGTTTTAATCTGCCCGTCGGTTTGCAGCACCACCCTCGATCTCAGCCTGTTTTTTACCAGCGTTTGGTGTGCTTCGGCCAAGCCAAGCTCCCACGGCAAGCCGGCGTGGCGGATCGAACTGATGGGTGATGCACCTGTGCCGCCATCCCAGCCCGATATCAAAATAGCATCGGCGTATGCTTTGGCTACACCGGCGGCTACCGTACCAACGCCGGCTTCAGAAACCAGCTTCACGTTTACTCTTGCGGTTCTGTTGGCGTTCTTTAGATCGAAGATCAGCTGGGCAAGATCTTCTATTGAATAAATGTCGTGGTGGGGAGGGGGCGAAATAAGCCCCACGCCCGGTGTAGAATTTCTAACCCTTCCAATCCACTCATCCACCTTGTGGCCGGGCAGCTGTCCGCCCTCGCCGGGCTTGGCGCCCTGAGCTATTTTGATCTGAAGCTCGTCGGCATTGCTGAGGTAATAAGACGAAACACCAAACCGGCCTGAAGCCACCTGCTTTATGGCCGACCGCATAAAGTCGCCATTGGGCTTACGCTCGTACCGGATAGGATCCTCACCCCCTTCGCCGCTATTGCTTTTACCGCCGATCCTGTTCATGGCTATTGCCAGTGTGGTGTGGGCTTCAAAAGAGATTGAGCCAAATGACATAGCACCCGTGGCAAACCGCTTGAATATTGATTCCTTCGATTCAACCTCCTCAAGCGGTATAGCATTGCCTTGTCTGAATTCGAGCAGGCTTCGCAAGGTTACCGACTTGTTTTCCTGCACGTTGATTTTCTCTGCATATTTCTTGTACAGGTCAAACGACTTAAGCTTTGTTGACTTCTGCAGCAGGTGAATGGTGTCGGGGTTAAACAAATGTGCCTCCCCGCGACGCTTCCACTGGTAAATGCCACCTTCGGGCAGCCGCTTATTGATGTTTGAATCCTGGTAAGCAAGGTTGTGCTTTGCCAGTGCTTCTTTTGCAATACCGTCGAAGTCGAGGCCCTCGATGCGGGAAAGTGTGCCTTCAAAACATTTGTCCACAACTGCACTAGAGAGGCCGAGGATTTCAAAAATTTGTGCGCCCTGGTACGACTGAAGCGTGGAAATGCCCATTTTCGACATTACTTTCAGTATTCCATCGCCAATGGCTTTGATAAATTTGGCATTAGCTTCCTGCAGAGTTACTGGTTTTTCAAGCTTCTGGCTCTTTACAAGGCTGGCAATGGTATCAAAAGCCATGTAGGGATAAATTGCACTTGCCCCAAAACCTACCAGTGTGGCAAAGTGATGCACCTCCAGCGCATCTCCGCACTCTACCACCAAACTCGCTTTCGTTCTTATTTTTTTACGAATGAGGTGGTGCTGCACTGCGCCTAATGCCAGCAATGATGGAATGGCCGCACTTTTATCAGACGAATTGCGGTCAGTTAGCACAATAATGTTGCAGCCTTCGGCGATTGCCTTCTCTGCATCGGCACATATCTTGTCGACGCCTTCTTCCAGTCGGCCCTTTTTGCCATCGGCATTGAAAAGTATATCTACCTTCTTATAGTTGTAGTGCTCGTGGTCCCACTGAAGAAGCTTTTCAAAGTTGGCTTTGTCCAGTACAGGCTGCGATATGTGTATCTGCCGGCAGTGCTCGGGTGTTTCGTCCAGGATATTTTTCGACGATCCCACCCTGGTGAATAGCGACATCACCAATCGCTCACGAATGGGGTCGATGGGCGGGTTGCTTACCTGCGCAAAGAGTTGCTTAAAATAAGACGAAAGATGCTGCGGTTGGTTAGAAAGAATGGCAATGGGGGTATCGGCACCCATAGAGCCAATGGGCTCTTTTCCATCTTCTATCATCGGCTTAAGTATGGTGCGCACATCCTCATCGGAATACCCAAACGCCAACTGCCGGGTTTTCAATGTTTCTCCTTCAAATGATGCGTGAAGCTCCGCAGGTTCAGGCAAAAGTCTCAGCTTTGTGCGGTTCCCCTTAATCCATTCTGAATAAGGCTGCCTGTCAAAAATCTGCTGCTTTATTTCTTCATCGAAAAGCACTTTCTTTTCCTGAAGGTCGACCATTACCATTTTGCCAGGCTGCAGGCGGCCATTCGATATTATTTTCGAGGGGTCAACAGGGTATACTCCTACTTCCGACGCTAATATAAATAGCCCGTCTTCGGTTACGGTGTAGCGGGCAGGGCGAAGGCCGTTTCTGTCGAGGGTAGCGCCTATGCGTGTGCCGTCCGAAAAACATACAGCAGCAGGGCCATCCCATGGCTCCATCATCGAAGCATGGAACTTGTAAAATGCCTTGCGGTCTTCGTCCATTAGGGTGTTGTTCTGCCAGGCCTCAGGGATGAGCATCATCATGGCGTGCTGGATAGATCTGCCTGATAATACCAGCAGCTCCACCATAGCGTCGAGGTTGGCAGAATCCGATTCTGTGGCATTGCACACAGGCAGGAGCCATCTCATCTCATCTTTTGAGAAAAAAGGAGAGTTCATCAGCGCCTGCTTCGACTTCATCTTGTTCACGTTGCCCCGTATGGTATTGATCTCGCCGTTGTGAGCGAGGAAACGAAACGGCTGCGCCAGCTTCCATTTGGGAAACGTGTTGGTAGAAAACCGGGAGTGGATCATGGCAAAAGCCGAAAAAACCCTTTTATCGCGCAGGTCCGAGAAATAGAACCGCAGCTGATCGGTACGCAGCTGGCCTTTGTAAACTACTTTATGCGAAGAGCAGGATGCCACATAAAAATCAGCGTGGTGTTTGGTTAGTACCTGTGTCGCATGATTTTTAAACACATAGAGTTTTCTTTCAAGCGCCAGCGAATCGGCCACAGGCTCCAGCGGGGTTAAAAAGTAGTGGAACATCTCCGGCTCAGTTTGCCTGGCCGAGGCGCCAATTTTGCTGTTGTCGGTTGGTATGCGCCTTTTAAAAAGTATTTTAAGACCCCTTTCCGAGGCAATTGCAGCTAACTGCGCGACAATATCTTCTTTTGCTCTCAGCTCCCTGGGAATGAAAAGCGTGGCAACGCCATACTTGCCGGGCGCCGGCAATTTTATGCCTGCCGAAAGTGCTTCGGCCTCAAAAAATTCGTAGGGAATCTGAAATTGTATGCCAGCGCCATCGCCGGTTTCAGGCTCTGCCCCCGTTGCGCCACGGTGCTCCATGTTTTCAAGCATCGAGATCGCCCCCGTTACGATGTCATTGGAGCGGATGCCCTTGTAGTTTGCCAGGAATCCAATTCCGCAATTGTCGTGCTCCATTTCAGGGCAATACATACCCTCGCGGAGCGCCATAAATTCGTTCATATTTTAGGATGTCTAAAAACGTTGTCAAATACCCCGATGGATGACGAGTCACCGGTACCTTCTTACTAGGTCAATTATCATTTACAGGGTAATGCGGGGATCGTTTTGTAAATCTTTCAAAATCGGGGTTAATAAGAACAACACGATTGAAGATTTCACAATGCGATTAATCTTGTATGATGAAAATAGGTAATTTATTTAATGTTTCACAATAAAATTGGCAAAAAAATTCTTCACTCATTGAAAAGTCGAAAATTGGGAATTTTCCGAAATCGATTGCTGAAACCCAGCCGGAATGAATGAAGAAATGGCAACAGAGCCACGGTTTTTTGCCGCAATTTTTGTCATTGGTTTAAAAAACAGTCAATTATTGTGGTGAGTATGCAAAAATGGATTTTTTAGGTTAAAAAAATACCTTATCTCTTTGCTGTTTGTAGATAAATGCAAAATTTTGACTCATTATTTAAGCAAATGCTCAAACACTTAGATTAAATGTAAGGATTTGCCATAAATAAATTAGGGTGTTGTTTAAGCGTGAAAAGGGTGATTAGTTTAATCACCTTTTTTTTTGGTGTCGTCTCTCATGGTTTTCAGAAAGAACGATACATCTGTCCCCCCGGTACCCTCGTAGCTGCCCTCTGCTTTGGCTTGTGCTACAATGTATTCGTGAGCGATTTTGAAATGCTCCGTCCGGAATTCATGCACCGTGTCCACCACCTTGCTAACAAAAGAGTTTATGGTGTGATCTTTTTGGCTGAACTCTTCGAGCTGTGTATTTTCTTCTACCTTTTTGATCATAGCTGCATGCTTGGGAGGCATATATCTTAGCATTTCTTTCATGTACTTTGCCGAAGATATTTCCAGGTGCCGCACACCAAAGGCTGCATCGAGCAAGGGTAACACCGAACTTTGTGCTGCACTACCGCCATGCCAGCTCTCTTTTATCGTTTTTCCGCCCATTTCGTACCCCACTTCATTATACGATGCCAAAAACGGCCTCACCTGGTGATAAAAAACAGCAGGTGCACAGCCTTCTTTCATTCTTTTTAAGGCGGCCGTCATCAAGCGCACCGAATTTCTGATCATTTTCAACTGATGCACTACGGCTTCCTGGTTGTTGGATGTGCAAGCCTCCAGCGCAAGTGCCAGGGCCATTATCGCGCTTGAAGCCAGTGCTTCGATCTGCACTGTTACCATGTAAAACCACTGCTCGTCGGTTGTTCTGGTAAAAGTTACCAGGGGCTCAAGGTTTCCCAGCCCGATGGCCTCTGCAGGGTTTAGCCGGCGCCAGTTGGCTAAAACAACTGAAGCATGCGATAATGCCGGAGGCCGCCCCAGTCGTGTGGCTACATATCGCCAGGGCACTGCCAGGTTTCGGGGCACAACAGCAGGTCCGTTTTTTGTGGTGTGCACCAGCGCACTGCCAAGAAAGGAAAGTATGAGCATGGCGCGCTCCAGCTCGCTTTTACTCCCGATTCGGCCCGGGTCTTTAAAGGGCAGCCGCTCCAGCTCTTTGGCCAGCACGCCTGTGGTGATCCATTCAGGGAGGTGGCGTGCGGCCTGGTCCCACGGTTCAAAATATGACGACAAACTTTGGTCGGGGTCGGGAAAAAGAAGAAAGCCAGCTTCGGGTCCTACTTCATGCTCATTCAAAAAACTCTTCCAATCGGTTACCATTAAAAAAACAAATTGATGGTGAATGTAACTTTGTACAAGATATCCGGTACTTACTAATTAGCAAACCTTTGGTAAGTATAAGTTGCCAGGAGGAGTTGCGGCGGCTTTTGTTAACCTTTTTTAACAGAACGGTGCAAACCAAATTAAGCGGGCTCCGTATAGGGAGTAAGGTGCAAACGACGAGCGCAAAATTGGCAGCCTTCGGATGCAACCCCGTTACTCGCAAGTTGTCTTTAAGGCAAAGGTTTAAAGAGTGAATTTTAATAGCACAATCGATCGAAAACCAGAGGTCGAATTTTAACTATCAAATATAGTGTGCTATGAAAAACTCAGTAAAAAGGATGCTCGGGGCAGTGGCGGTATGCCTGACCCTGGCAACAACAACGCAGGTAACTTTGGCAGCAAAGCCCAAAGACAGTAAAAAGACGGTGCAGAAGGCCCGTGAAATGGTGGAAGCGGCCGGTTATCACGATTGGAAGACGCTTGCGAAAGCCGCTGAAAAGTGCCTGGTAAAAGATCAAAATCTTAAAGAGGCCTACGAATGGCTGGAGAAATCCATTGAGATTAACGAGACGGTGTACAACCTGACGCTTCAGGGCGATTATTTTCTCAAGAACGATTTGCCACGCAAGGCAATGCTTAGTTACCTGAAAGCGTTAGAAATGGGCCGGAAGGAAATAAAAGATTATGATGGCCGTGAGCTGGAATTGAAAGTGTGGAAGGTGCGCAACATCATTTATCCATAAAGCAAAAAGAAGCCAATGTCGGTCGTGAGCGACATTGCTTTTCAAGATATTTAAAACAACAAGTAGTAGAATCCTCTTACGGGAAAGTGCCGGGCAGTTTGTCTGGCGCTTTTTTTTTGATACCTACACCCACCTGTGATTGCCGTTTGGCTATCCGATTAACACCGTTACCTCGATTCTTTATATAAACTATTGTCTGCTGGTAACATCATCCAATCAATCAAAGCGCGGCCGCTGGCTTTTTTTGTTTCAATTCAATAGCTCGAAGCCCTATGCGCGCCGATAATCGGAACGATTTTTTAAAAAATTTAGCATAATAAATTTCTGTAATTATATTTAGGGTCGACCAACTACCTTAATTGTGATTTTTAGATACCAGCTATGGGCCTTTGCCAGCCTATTTTTTGTGGCTCAGCCTGCCACCGCTCAGCTTACCGACGATTTTTCTGACGACGATCTGACGTCGGCGCCAACATGGACCGGAGCATTAGACAGCTTCAAGTATGATGCTACAGCGGGCCTGTTAAGAAGTAAAGGCCCTGACTCCGCCGCTTCTTATTATTTGAGTACGTCAAATGCAATACTCGACAGAGTTTCGTGGGAATTTGTGGTCAAAATGAATTTTTTTCCCAGCAACACTAACAATACCCGCATATTTCTTGCAAGCGACCATCCTGATCTTTTGGGCGACCTGAACGGATACTTCTTGAGACTGGGAGAGAACTTAGCCAACGATGGGATAGATCTGTATCGTAAAAACGGCAGTGTAGAAACCAAGCTTGCGGATGGGCCTGACGGGCAGGTGGCCACTAATCCTCATGTAAGGATAAGAGTGATTCGTGATGCAGGGGGAACCTGGGACATTGCTGCTGACCTAACCGGAGGCAGCAACTTTGAACCGGTGCTTACCCATACCGACAACACCATGACGGCTACTTCTTACTTCGGCATTGTTGTAAATCAGACCTCCAGTAATAAAAGCAACTTCTATTTCGGAGATTTATCCATAAAACAGTTGCAGGTACTTTCGCTGGTGCCGCAAAGCAACACGGAAATAGTGGTGCAGTTTGATCAAAACCTGCCGAAGGAAGAGGTGGAGTTGGTGAGCAACTATACCCTGGGCGATAAGTCGATACTGTCTGTAGCGCAGAATGAGCTGAACCCGGCCGAGGTGTTGATTACACTAGCCGAAGGGCTGCAGTCGGGCGATTATCAGTTGACCGTAGGGTCGGCCCTCACGCAAAACAACCCGATAGAAACCGGTTTCAGTTATACTCAGTTGGCGATACTTGAAGCAGTAACACCGTCTTCGCAGCAATTGAGGCTGACTTTCAACGACGTGGTTTCGGATGAGGGATTAGATCCAGGGGATTTTTTAATAGACGGGGACATTGGCCAACCGCTGGCAGTTAGCAAAGACCCGCTAAACGGAAACCAACTGATCCTCGATTTGCCGGCCGACCTGGGGGAACAGATGTATACGCTTACCGTGGTAAATGACATTCAAAACGAGCAAGCCAACAGCGTGGTAGCGGCTGGCACCACAGCAAATTTCAACTTTGTTATCCCGCTGCTGGCGGAATCGGTACAAGTGCTCGGCAGTAGCTCGCTCAGCATAACTTTCAATAAAGCCCTCAACACAGACATAGCTGGTAGCGCCGATCGTTTCACCCTCACGGCCGGAAACACTAATCCTTCGCAGGTAACGCTGCTGGGCGAAAAAGTATTACAACTGACCTTTGAAGAAGGATTTGCTGCCGGTGAACATACATTAACCATAGACGGCCTTTCGGCGGTAGATGGCGCGGCCCTTTCGCCCAACCCCACGGAACTAGCATTTTCCTATCTGCCACTTGATGTTGCATCCATTTCGGTGGTGGGTGAAAGCTCGCTCGAGATTGTTTTTAACCAGGAACTTGACGAAGCCTCTGCCCAGACAACTGGAAACTATGTATTAGACGACGGATTTGGGAATCCGCAAGAGGCAGCGCTTTCGCCAGAAGATGCGTCTACTGTGAGCTTATCTTTTTCCGAAAATTTTTTCAACCATACCTATGAACTTTCAATAAATGCGCTTACCAATGCAGCAGGCAATTCAACCGGGAGTTTTATAGAGCCTGTGGTGGTTGAAAAATCTACACCAGCCGGAGCCCTGATTATTACGGAGATTCTGGCTGATCCAAACCCAAA
>CBFGTI010000019.1:0-57372 GCA_965651695.1 uncultured Imperialibacter sp.
AGCACAGAGTATTCGTCCGACTCAGACTCATGATCCCTACTGAATGAGAGTAGCGTAGCCTTGCCGGCTATAGCTGCTGCAATTTCAGCAAGCTTCGAAGGGTTTTGCCCGAGCAGCACGTTTAATACGAGCTGAATGCCATATACCTTTTGTAGCTGGTCCATGCTGTGTCTGCGGTCGGAGTGCGCAATTTCGTGCCCCATTACGCCGGCAAGGTCATCGGCTTTGTCGAGAAACTTGATAAGGCCGGTATAAACATAGATGTAGCCACCGGGGGTAGCAAATGCATTCAGCACCTCATCGTTATGAATGATGTGGATTTCCCAAGCAAACTCTTCCCTATATTCTACCTCATCACTTGCTAATATCTGGTCGGTCATGTCCTGGAGGTATGCGTAAGCTTCAGGATATTCAGATTTGTCGAGAACAGGGTATTCATCGGGGTTGGCGGCAATTTCTGCACTCACTTGTGCACCCAGTTCAATGTCGTTTTCCAGCGAAAAAAACAAAGGAATTGTACTACCATCGTCGTCGTTATTTTTGCAAGACGAAAGCGCCAGTATCAACGTGAAGATCAGGAGAGTTTTTAACCTATACATTATAAATTGTTGTTTAATTCAGTTTCATTTCAGGAATTTCGCCCTCTACAATCAGTTTACCTTCGGTGGCGTTTTTTATCTCTTCCACACTTACGCCGGGGGCTCTTTCCAGTAGTTTAAATCCGCCCTCCGGCAATACGTCCAACACCGCCAGGTCGCTCACAATCTTTTTTACACACCGTATGCCTGTGATGGGCAGCGTGCAGCTTTTGAGCAGCTTCGATTGGCCATCCCTGCTTTTGTGCTGCATTGCCACAATTATGTTTTCGGCAGATGCTACAAGGTCCATCGCGCCGCCCATTCCCTTCACCATTTTGCCGGGGATCTTCCAGTTGGCAATGTCGCCGTTTTCGGATACCTCCATAGCGCCAAGTATGGTGAGGTTAATATGCCCGCCCCGGATCATTCCGAAGCTGTCGGCAGAGGAGAAAAGGGCTGATCCTGCTATCATGGTCACCGTTTGCTTGCCGGCGTTTATGAGGTCGGCGTCTACCTCGTCATCGGTAGGGAAGGGGCCGATGCCAAGCAAGCCGTTTTCCGACTGTAGCACCACATCAATTCCCTCAGGGATATAGTTGGCCACCAGGGTAGGGATACCTATGCCCAGATTGATGTACATTCCGTCACGAACCTCCTGAGAAATTCGCTTTGCTATTCCTATTTTGTCAAGTGCCATACGGTTAATCGAAAATTTGGGTTAAAATTTAGTTGATGCCGCCGATTGTTTTCCGGTTGCTTATTACAAGGTTTTTGAACCTGGCTGATTACTTTCCGCGCACCGTTCTTTGCTCAATCCGCCTCTCATAGTTTTTGCCCTGGAAAATTCTTTGTACAAAAACTCCCGGTGTGTGGATATGGTTGGGGTCCAGCTCACCTGCAGGAACCAGTTCTTCAACCTCAGCAATGGTAATTTTTCCTGCTGTGGCCATCATCGGATTAAAATTGCGGGCAGTACCTTTGTAGATCAGGTTTCCTGCTGTGTCACCTTTCCAGGCCTTTACCAGCGCGAAATCGGCCCGTAGCCAGCTCTCCAGCAAGTATTTTTTACCATCAAACTCCCTCACTTCTTTGCCTTCGGCCACTTCGGTGCCATAGCCAGCAGGAGTAAAAAAGGCGGGAATCCCCGCGCCGCCGGCTCGGCAACGTTCGGCCAGTGTGCCCTGGGGGATAAGCTCCACCTCAAGTTCGCCACTAAGCAGCTGCCTTTCAAACTCAGCGTTTTCTCCCACGTAAGACGAGATCATTTTTTTTACTTGTCTCGTTTTTAGCAGTAGCCCAATACCAAAATCATCTACACCCGCATTGTTGGAAATGCAGGTCAATCCTTTTATACCCTTTTCGAGCAGGGCGCTGATGCAGTTTTCCGGAATCCCACAAAGTCCAAACCCACCCAACATCAAAACCGCATTTTCAGGAATGTCAGCTACCGCTTCCTTTGCGTCTTTTACTACTTTGTTTATCATTTTGGGTCTATTTGTTTTAAAGCTGTAAGAATCTCTGTCGCTTTCTGCCGGTCAACGTCAAGTTGTTTTTTCAGTTCATCGAGCGACGAAAACCGCTGGTCGTGCCGGAGTTGCTCGATAAAGCTTACTTTCAACGAATGGCCGTAAATTAACTTATCAAAATTAAAAATATTTACCTCAATGGTTTTTGGCGAAGAACTGAGTGTAGGCCTGTTGCCGATGTACAGCATGCCGCCATAAGTTGTGCCGGCATGTTCTACATGCACAGCGTAAATACCATCGGAGGGAACGAGCTTTAGCAGATCGTGTACCTGCAAGTTGGCCGTGGGGTAGCCAAGGCTGGTGCCTATGCGGTCTCCCTTTACCACAGCACCCGTAAGTGTGTATTCGTATCCCAAAAATTCATTGGCCTTGGCTACATTCCCTTCCAGTAGCGCTTGCCTGATTTTGGAAGAGCTTACTCCCACGTGTTCTACATCAAGGCGAGGAATTTCCTCCACCCCAAAGCCATAGTTTAATGCGTTTTCGCGCAGGTATTCAAAGCTCCCTTCTCTGTTTTTTCCAAATCGGTGATCATAGCCAATTACTAAAATACGTGTGCCAATGGCGTTTACCAGCACCTGCTGAATAAAAGAATCGCTGCTGAGTTCAGAAAACTCTTTGGTAAACGGAATCTTCACCAGATAGTCGATGCCTGTAGCGGCCAGCAATTCCTGCTTTTCATCCCAGGTAGAAAGCAATTTCAGGTCGCCTGGGCCTTTTCCCAACACCAGGCGCGGATGCGGCCAGAATGTGATTACGGCCGATTTGCCATGGTTTTCCCTGGCCAGCTTTGTTACCCGCCGCAGTATTTTCTGGTGCCCCAGGTGTACGCCATCGAAAGTGCCCGAAGTAACCACCATACATGGGTTGTACTCCAGCTTCGTAATTCCTTCAACTACCTTCATCGCCGGTTTTTTGATAAAACAGCTCACTGAATTCATCGATAGAAAAGGCGTTGGCCACACGGTAGTCGCCAATAGCATCTCTGCGCAAGGCCCGCATATATGCGCCCACACCCAGCTCCTGGCCAATATCTCTTACCAGGCTGCGGATATAGGTGCCTTTGGAGCAAACCACCTCGAAGCAAACTTCGGGCAAGGCAATCTCCAAAATGCGAAGCGAGTATATATGCACCGGTCTTGGCTCAAGAACAAGTTCTTTATTTTTCCGAGCACTTTCGTAGGCTCGTTTGCCATCCACTTTTATGGCGGAGTAAACCGGAGGTATTTGCTGAATAGTGCCTGTAAACAAAGCTAATACCTGCTCCACCATTTTTGGCGTAATATGTTCCACAGGCTGCTCGCTGTCAAAATCGGTCTCCAGGTCTACGCTGGGAGTGGTTTTGCCGAGTACCAGCGTGCAGGTGTAGGTTTTGGGCTGGTCCTGGATCGTATTGATTATCTTGGTGGCTTTTCCTGTGCAAACGATCAGCAACCCGGTAGCGAGCGGGTCTAATGTGCCGGCATGCCCCACCTTTTTTATCCGGATAATGTTGCGCAGCTTTCGCACCACGTCAAACGACGTCCAATGCAACGGCTTGTCGATACCAATTATTTCGCCGGCTTCAAAATCGTATGTAGCTTTTCCTTTCACAAGCTCACGAATATGGCAACGAGCCCTGCAATAAGACAGTAAATGGCGAAGTATATCAGTTTTCCTTTTCTAACAATGCCGATCATCCACTGACAGGCGGCCATTCCCGATAAAAATGCAGCAATGAAACCTACAATTAGTGGAAGTGGCGCCACTTGCCCTGCAGCTTCAGGAGCTTCTATGTAGTCGAGAAGCTTTAAAAAAGCCGCACCTAAAATGGGAATCAGTACCATTAGAAAGCTAAACCTGGTGGCTCTTTCGGCCCTTACGCCCAATAGCAAGGCGGTGGAAATAGTAGCACCCGACCGGGAGATTCCAGGTAAAATGGCAATGGCCTGTGCCAGTCCTATGACAAAGGCCTTAGGGAAAGTCACTTCGCCCGTATTATTTTTTTTGAAATAGGTAAAAGTGAGCAAACCTGCAGTAACTAGCAGCATAGAGCCTACAAAAACGATTTTGCCACCAAAGAAAGCTTCGACTTCCTCTTCGTAAAAAACACCTACAATGCCCACCGGAATCATGGATAGCAGAATTTTAGAAGCAAACTGCGACGACTCATTCCATTCGAACTTCAGTATGTCGGACAGAATGGCCCATATGTCCTTCCTGAAAACCACGATGGTGCTTAAGGCCGTGGCAGCATGCACTACTACTGAAAACAGTAGATTGTCGGCCGATTGAATACCGAAAAGTGCGGTGCCGATTTCTATGTGGCCGCTGCTGCTAACCGGAAGAAATTCAGTAAGTCCCTGCACAAGGCCAAGGACTATAGCTTCCCAAATGTTCATTTACTTGATTTGGACGTGTAGAAGATAGCAAAGAACTGGATTACGAAGCCGCCTAGAACAATAAGTGGGCCTAATGTGAGGCCAAGAAAGCCAAATCCGTAAGGTTCTGTATCAAGCGTCATAATGAAAAAACCAATGCCCAACGTAGCTATGCCAATAATCATCAGTATATAATTGGCTTTTTGAAAAGCAAACTTTTCTTTGTTACTCATATTTTAGTACAATTCGTCCAACGACAATTTCAGGTATTTTTTTACTGCACGGTAAGTGCTGGCAAAGCCCACCAAGGTTCCGGTTGCAAGCAGACTTGCCGCCAGGATGAGCAGCTGCTGCGGGTTTTGCAGGCTGGCAAGATCCTCTATTTTGGAGTTGCCATACTGCAGAAGCACGTAAAGACACATGCTGGCAATTATTCCCGCCAAAAAGCCGTACCACGTTGCTCTCCAAAGGAAAGGCCTCTGTATAAAACCTGCTGTTGCTCCCACCAATTGCATGCTCCGGATAAGAAACCTTTGGGAGAACAACGCCAGTTTGATAGTATTATTTATAAGAATTACTACCGCTACCAACAAGATGGCGGCAAATCCAATTAGCACAAGGCTAAGTTTTGTAAGATTTTTGTTGATGTTGTCGACGAGGCTATCGAGATACACCACTTCAAACACACCCCTGATGCTTTCTATCTCACTTTTTATCGAAGCCAGTTTTCCGGTATCCTGATGGTCAGGTGCTATTTTAATAACAATGGCGTCGCGCAGGGGATTATCGCCAATAAATTGCTTGAAGTCCTCTCCGGTTTCTTCGATAAACTCCCTGGCGGCCTGGTCTCTCGAGATAAACTGCAATTGGGGGGCATTTTCCTTTCTGGCCACATAGGGCTTATCGGCCAGGGTTTTCTGTATCTGTATCTGCTCCGATTCGGTCACGTTCTTGTTGAGATACACCTGCATCTCAATGTTGTCCTGAATCTTGCGGGTGAGGTTGTTGGTGAGGAGAAAAAATACGCCAAAGAGGCCAAGCACAAAAAGGGCAAGCGAAATGCTGAAAACAACACTAATGAAGGGATAGCTGCCGAGCTTTTTTTTCTTTCTGTATTTTTTTTCTGCTGTGGCCATAGTTAGTTCACCCTAACTGAAGGGCCAAAAATAATAATTTACAGCTAGTAAACGGAGCCGGGCACAAATAAAAAAGGCGCTTTAGTTTAGCGCCTTTGTCTCTCTGAAAATCTGCAGTTCTTTTATCAGGCTCTCGTTAGTTACCTTTTCCAGCTCCGTAATCTTGCCGGTAGGGTAAGCGAGCTTATAGAAAGCGTTTTGGTGATAGAGGTAAAGCCTCTTACCATCTTTGCTGTTTATTTCCAGTATTTCGTAGGGCACGTTGCCGAAGTTGCCGTAGAGGTACAATTTTTCTTCGTAAAACTGGTACTGAAGCTTATTTTCAAAGCCTTTGGATTTTACCTCAACGTCTACCGGCTTGTTAATCTCAGCAGGATTGGTAACTGCGGGAATGGCCTCTTTGCCTACCGGGTTGGCTTCAAACTCCTCTTCCTCCTCAAATTCTTTAACTGTTGGTTTTTCAAAATCAGGAGCAACGTCTTCAGCAACCGCAGCGGTGGGTTCTTCTTTGGTGCGTACCACTGCCTCGGCCTCAGCACCTGCTACCGGCGCAGCGGGAGCCTCCACCTTTGGCAACTCCTTCAGCTCAATTTTTTCAACGGCATCGGTTTCGTCGGCAATGGCAAAAGGTGTTAGCCTTTCGTAGGTGGTTACCTTTTCGGCATTTTCGGAGAAATAGTAGATGCCACCTACCACAAGGGCCGCCACACCAACAGATGCGGCTACCTTTACAAGCGTTGACTGCCCGAGCGTTTGCATCACACCCACTTCAACAGGGATGTTGTTGAGGCGGGCTTTGAGCTCAGCCTTACGAAACTGCTGCAAACCTTTTACCATTTCGCTCTGAAACTCCACCTCGCTTTTAAGGGAGGGATTGGAGGCGAATTCAGATTCCAACATTGCTTTGTCAGCCTCTGAAATGGTTCCGCTCACATACTGCTCAATTAAATCGGTATAATTTTTACTGCTCATCTCTAATCGAGAAAATCTGCTTCATTGTATCGGCTTTTTACCAACGTATCAAGCCTTTTCATGCACTTGTATTTTTTGGTTTTGGCTGTGTCGGTATTCGCAAACTGAAGCTTTTCTGCTATATCATTCATCGACATGCCGTCGAAGTAATAATATGTAAGCAGTTTTTTGCAAATGTCGCCCAGGTCGGCAATGCACTCCTGGATGATACGTGCTTTTTCAGATGCGTCGTGTTCCTGAAACTGCTCCCCGTCTTTCTCTTCGTGAGATAATCTGCTTTTTCTGTCCAGCTCTTTCCGCCACTGATTGAGGCAGATACTGTAAAGAAAAGTGCTGATCTTGGAGGTCATTACCAGGTTTCCACTAACAGCTTTTTGCCAAAAAACGATCAAAGCCTCCTGAAAAATGTCTTTCGCCTCTTCCTCTGTTCCGTTGTTAGACAGGACAATCTTTGTCATCATCCTGTAATACTTCTTGTACAAGTAGTCCAGAGCCGTCTCGTCACCCTTGCCTATTTTAGCAAGAATCTCTTCGTCTTTCATTGGCGGCTTTTGCGTTAATACTGAAATAGCTGATCAAGTAACCCCTCAGTTAGTGTTGAGAAAAAATGACTGGTTAAAAATCCTAATTTACCAATTTCATTGAATAGTCATGATAGCTTTGGGAGTGATGGCAAAAATTTTATCCTCCTGAAAGGTAGGAATCGCCACATGACCGGTAAAATTTCCAAATGCCGGCAGCAGGCCGTTGGTTTTTCCAAAATAGAAGCAAGGCAGCTTTATGCTTTGCCTCGACCGCCCGGAAAGGTGTACACCAGGGTGAATATGGCCCGCAAGGTTATAAGAGTACAGGCTTGCTTCGGGGTGATGCGTAAAGGTGAAAGGTTCCATTGTAAGCTTTTCTGTCACCTCTAAATCCAGTTCCAGGTAGTGCTGCCTGGCGAGCACGTCGTGATTGCCAAGCACCAACGATATTTTCAGCGCCGGGTAGCTTTTTCGCCATTGCCTGAAGTCGTCCCACTCGTTGTTTTTATCGCTATGGAAAAGGTCGCCCAGCAAAAGCAATTGCTGCGGAGTGTACCGCGCTATCAGCGCATCCATCCGGTGCAGATCGCCATGGTGGATACGGCTCGGCACAGGAATGCCCGCTTTACGAAAGTGGCCGGCCTTGCCCAGGTGGATGTCTGAAAGCAGTAAACTCCCTGCATTTTTCCAATAAATTGCCTTCGACGAAGAAAGCATGAGCGTCTGGTTCAAAAAACTAAATTCAATTTCGTCCAAAGCTTATTCGGCGGGAAGCCAGGTTTGTGTTCGGTACAAAAAATACAAATAACCCCTCACTTTTAGCTCATTTCCTTCCCTCCAGATTTTACATTCGTATATCTTTCCGTTCTCGGGGTCCATAATTTCGCCATCCACCAGTTCTTCGCCTTCCTTTTTCATATCGGTAATGATGTTCATCCCGATTATTTTTTGGTTCTTTCGATAGTCCTTGCAATCGTCGCAAACAGGATCCTGATCTTCTTCAGGGGCTCTGAATAGTTTGACGATTTTACCAAAGTACTTGCCCTCTTTTTCATAGATTTCTACAACCGATCTTTTTTTTCCGGTGTTATCGTCAATGGTTACCCATTGCCCTTTAATCGATTGGGCGCTGGCGACAAGGGAGCATAATCCCAATGCTATAGTGAACAGGTATTTCATGTGTATAAATTTGTTTTTTCAGCGGCCACCGGTTCGCCGGAGCGATGGAATAGCCTCTACCTTTTAGGAATGGATATTTCGCTGTTTTGACTGCTTTATTCATTTCCGTTGGGTATGGCGTTCCCTATGGCTATTTCATAATCTGAATTTGTTTCAAAGATAAATCACAGACTGGCCTCTGCAAATTTCTCGAGTTGAAGCTGCAATTTCTTCACCCGGTCTTCGATACTTTCCGTACTCAGGCGCTCCCGCAGCGAGTCTACCATAATGGGAAAAGCAAATGGGGTGGGCCGTGCCGGAAACATTAGCCTGATCTCCTGCCGGTTAATCCTTTGCACGGCCTCAAGCAGCCTGCTTTGTTCCATTTGGAAGGTGATCACCTCATCCATCGCTTGTTTTAGCAGCAGGTTTTCCTTGTCATACTCTTCAAACACCTTGTAGATGATCTGCGAGTTGGCCTGCAGGTGCTTGTTGGAAATGTTTTTTCCGGGGAAGCCATGGAAAACCAAACCGGCAATGGTGGCTATTTCCCGGAAGCGACGGCGGGCCATTTCGGATTCGTTGATGCTGTGATGGACGTCTTCGATAAGGTCTTTTTCTGAAAAAAGGTCGAGCTCCAGCGCTTCTTCAACAGGTATCGGTTCGTCGCTGAGCAGTTCGAACCCGTAGTCGTTCATTCCGATCGAAAAAGAAATTGGTGCCAGTTTGCCTATCCGGTAGGCGATGAGGCTGCCGAGCACTTCATGAACGAAGCGGCCTTCGAAGGGGTAAACAAACAGATGATGGCCAAAGCGGCTTTCTACTTTTTCCATCAGTAGTGTGTGGGCATCGGGCACAATTGACCACCGCTGCTGCAGCTCGATTATTGGCTTTATCGTTTCAAGTTCAATGTCGTGCCACTGCCCACTGGAGGCTTCTTCCAGCTTGTTGCGAATGAGGATCGATAGTTGCGAGGAAAGGGGCATGCGGCCACCGTCCCAACGTGGAATAAGCCCTTTTTTCCTGGTTGCTTTTCTCACCAGCACGGTCAGGTCTTTTATCATTACAAATTCAAGGTTGCGGCCGGCAAACCAAAACACATCTCCTTTTTTCAGCCGGGAGGCAAAGCTTTCTTCCACTGTACCAATGTGCCCGCCAGTGAGGTACTTTACCTTTATGGCCGGATCGCCCACTATTGTGCCAATAGACAGCCGGTGCCTGAGCATCTTCCGCTTGTCGGTAACGCGATAAATGCCATCGATTATCTCCACCCTCGAGAACTCATCGTATTCGCCGAGGCTGCTGCCACCGGTAGTAATAAATTGAAGCGCCCAATTCCACTCCTTATCAGTAAGGTTTCGGAAGCAATAGGTTTGCATTATCTCTCGTCGGGCTTCGCTTGGTTTTAATCCTTCGCCTACAGCCAGCGTTACCAGGTATTGCACAAGCACATCCATGCACTTTTCCTGGGGCTTGCGGCTCTCGTAGTAGTTCTTATTGAGGGCCGAGCGCAAGGCCGCGCCTTCTATCAACTCAAGCGAATGTGTAGGCACAAAGTAGATGCGGCTGGTGGCGCCGGGGTGGTGTCCGCTGCGGCCTGCACGCTGCATAAACCGCGCAACGCCCTTGGGGCCCCCAACCTGTATGACGGTATCTACCGGCCGAAAATCGACGCCCAGATCGAGGCTGCTAGTGCACACCACCAGTTGAAGCTTGCCCGCATGCAGTGCGTCTTCTACCCAGCCTCTTACGGCGTTGTCCATACTGCCATGGTGCATGGCCATTACACCCGCCAGGTGGGGAGCTGCCTCCAGTATTTGTTGATACCATATTTCCGTTTGCGAGCGGGTGTTGGTGAATAGGAGGGTAGTACGACTTTTTTCTATAATCGGCAGCACTTTGTCCAGCATTTTCACGCCGAGGTGGCCGCCCCAGGGAAATTTCTCTGCTTCATCGGGCAGTACGGATATCACTTCAATTTTTTTCGGAATATCGGCTCTAATAGCGACGCTGCTGGCAAAATGAGTAACACCTAATAATACCTCTCTCGCCTGATCGAGGTTTCCAATGGTGGCCGATACACCCCAGATCTTCAGACTTCCTGCGGTTATAGCCTTTAATCGGGAGGCTGCCAGCTCTATCTGTACGCCCCGCTTTGTGCCCAGCAGTTCATGCCACTCGTCTACAATAATGGTGGTGAGCGATTGAAAAAAAGCAGATGCATCTTTCTGGCTTAGCATCAGGTGCAAACTTTCGGGAGTGGTAACGAGACATTCGGGGCTGTTGCGCCTTTGTTTCACCCGTTCGGCGCTCGGCGTATCGCCTGTACGCACGGCAATTTGCCAGGGAATTTCAAAATCGGCGCTCATGGCCTGCATGGCAAGCTGTATGTCTTTAGCAAGAGCCCGCAGCGGAGTGATCCAGAGTACTCGCAGTCCATTCTTTCGAGGCTTTTTGTAGCTGTCGGGATATTGCATCATGTACTCCAGGAGGCAGGGTACCCAAAGCGCATAGGTTTTGCCGCTACCGGTGGGCGCATTCAAAAGGCCGGACTTGCCACTGAGCAGTGCTTCCCATGTTTTTACCTGAAAATCGAAGGGTTGCCAGCCTTTGGCAGCGAAAAGCCGTTTTCCGGTTTCTAAGAAATTCCGCATGATGTTCCTGCCAGGTATCGTAATTTTCTAAAGCTAACCCAAATTAACTAACCGTCTTCGAAAACAATGTTGGTGCGGCTGCTAGCTGTGTAATAAAAGTAGCGAACGCAAGTCTGCCAGGGTGTTGGCGTCCTCGGCTTTTTTATCTTTACGCCATCGCAGTATTCGGGGAAAACGAACTGCAATGCCCGATTTATGTCGTTTTGACTCCTGGATTCCTTCGAAGCCGATTTCGAAAACCAACTCCGGTTTTACTGTCCTTACCGGGCCGAATTTTTCCCTGGTATTCAGCCGCACAAACTTACTTACTTCATTCATTTCAGCGTCGGTAAGACCGGAATATGCTTTTGCAAATGGTATTAGCTGATCTTCATGCCACACGGCAAAAGTATAGTCGGAGTATATATCGGCCCGGCGTCCGTGTCCTTTTTGGGCATAAATCATTACCGCGTCAATGTTCAGCGGGTCAACCTTCCATTTCCACCAATCGCCTCGCTTGCGGCCGGTTTTATAGTCGGAGCTGAATCTCTTGAGCATGATTCCCTCCGCTGAATTTTCACGGGAGTTGGTGCGCAATTCGGTCAGTTCGTCCCAGTTGGTAAAGGGTAGGGCAGGAGAGATAAGCAAGCGGCTGCCAAATTCATCTTTGGCGAGAAGTTCGGCGAGCAGGTTTCGCCTTTTAATGAGCGGGCGGTTTCTGATGTCAGCTCCCTGCCACTCCAGCAGGTCGTATGCAAATACCCCAGCCGGAGCATCCTGGAGCGCCTTCTTCGAAACATTTTTTCTACCGATCCTGGTTTGCAAAACAGAGAAAGGCAATGGAGAGCCATTTTTCAGCGGTAGTAGTTCCCCGTCTATTACCGTACCGTTTGGAATGGAAGATTCGAAAAAGTGAAGCTCGGGAAATCGGTCTGTTATCAGCTCTTCACCTCTCGACCAGATGAAGAGTTTGTTGTTTCGCACGATTATTTGGGAGCGGATGCCGTCCCACTTCCACTCTGCCTGCCACTCAAGGGGCGAGCCCAGGCCTTCCGGTTTTCCGTCGAGTGCATAGGCAAGGTAAAATGGAAAGGGCCGCGAATGATCTTCCTGATCGTCTTTTTGAAGAACGAGCTGGTCGAAGGACACGCTGGCGGGATTCCAATTGCCCATGAGGCGATGAGCAATAATGGCGGGCTCAAGGCCTGTTACCTCTGCCAGCGCTTTTACCACAAGGCTGGCCGACACACCCACTCTAAAACCACCGGTGATCATTTTTGTAAAAACAAAGCGCTGGTATTTGTCGAGCTGCTTCCATGCGCCGGTAATCACCTCTTTTTTTCCCTCCTCATCCATTTGTTCCATTGACAGAAGAACGTTTACCCACCAGCTCAGTGGCTTATCGGAGGAATTGCCGTGATCGGGAACTATGAGGGAAATGGTTTCTGCCAGGTCACCCACTACCCGGTAGCTTTCTTCAAATGCCCAATGCGCCAAGCCGGCCAGTTCAGTGGCCCAGGTGGTCAGCAATTTTGTATTCACCTGTCGTTTGGGGCGCCGGGAGGTAAAAAGGGCTATTGCCCATACTTTGTCTTTGTCGGGAGCTTCGGCAAAGTACCTTCTAAGAAGAGCGACCTTTTTACTTGTTTGCGAGGTATTCTCCAGATCGTAAAATAAGTCGGAAAATTTTTTCAAACGTCAGTTTTTTCAACCTAAAACCCCCCACCGAACGAAAAGGTTTAATTGAACAGGAACAATACGGCTCGTGGAAATTCGCGTTCCCAGTACCATATCTTGTGTTCGCCGTCTTCGTGGATTTCGAAGAGCAGATTTTCGGCAGGCATGTACCGGCTCAAAATCTGAAAAAGGGTTTCATTATCTCTTGGGAAATCGACCTGGTCATTAAATTCGCCTTTTCCTACCACTCCAAAAATGCGGGTTGTATCCAGCACCTGCCTGTTGCGGGCACGCTGAAAAACAGTGTCGGCATTGAAGTGCAGCGCAGCGGAAAACAGCGCTGCTTTGCCAAACACTTCGGGATACTCGGTAAGGCCATAGAAAGTGGCCAGTCCGCCCAGGCTCGCGCCCATGATGCAGGTATTGAGGCGGTCGGATTTGGTGCGGTACAGGCTGTCGATACGTGGTTTTAGTGTGTTGGCGAGAAAGTCCAGGTAAAGGGCACCCTTTCCGCCTGCGTGGAGGTTGGGATTTTCGTACAAGCTAAATTCGTCGGCCCGTGTGTTTTCATCGCTTTGCACAGCTACCATTATTACCCCGCCAAAACCCTCTTTTTCCAGTGCTCTCAGGGTTTCGTCGGCACGGAGCTCCTGCGTATAGTTCACATTTTTCTCAAAAACCCACTGGGCGTCCTGCATGTAGATCACAGGATAGGTTTTTTCAGAACTGTGGTAGTCGTGAGGAAGATAAAGCCAAACGGTTTTGGTTATTCCCAACTGTGGGCTGTTCAGTTCAAAAGTTTGATAGTTTTTGTCGGCGTCTTCTTCCTTGCATGAGACGAATATCGGCAACGCTAAAATTATCAGGGCAGTTTTATACAAATGTGACTTCATACAGCTATTAACCTCCTTACACACATTTCCACTTATTCTATCAAACTTATAAAAAACAAAAAGCCCGGCAAACTTGCCAGGCTTTGATTTGGTAATGTTTGGAAGTTTATTTCAACCTCTCCGATACCTTTTCCACTTTCACGCTCATTTCTTTCACCGTTTGCTGCATCAATTGTTTGTCGATAGATGCAGTATGAGGTTTCTCTGAAATATGCGGAGCAATAATAAGTGCCACAATGGAAGTAAGCTTAATCAGGATGTTCATTGAAGGTCCTGAAGTGTCTTTAAATGGATCGCCTACCGTGTCGCCGGTAACGGATGCTTTGTGAGGATCGGATCCTTTATATTCCATTTTGCCATTGATCATCACACCTTTTTCGAACGATTTTTTAGCGTTGTCCCAAGCACCACCTGCATTGTTTTGGAAAATGCCCATTAACACGCCAGAAACCGTAATGCCGGCCAGCAAGCCACCCAATACCTCCGGGCCAAAAGTAAAGCCCACAATCACCGGGGTAATGAGCGCAATGGCGCCAGGTAGCATCATTTCGCGAATGGAGGCCTTCGTAGAAATAGCCACGCATTTTTCGTATTCAGGCTTTCCCTTGTATTCCATAATGCCGGGGATTTCGCGGAATTGCCTGCGAACCTCGTTTACCATGTCCATGGCAGCACGGCCTACCGCAGCAATGGCCAGCGAAGAAAATATGAAAGGTATCATGCCGCCAACAAAAAGGCCAGCCAGCACATCAGCCTTGTAAATATCTATGGAATCGATACCAGCAATACCAACAAAGGCAGCAAACAGCGCAAGGGCCGTAAGCGCAGCAGAGGCAATGGCGAATCCTTTACCTGTGGCGGCAGTGGTATTTCCTACTGCATCTAGGTTGTCGGTTCTTTCTCTTACCTCTTTAGGCAGTCCGCTCATTTCGGCAATACCTCCGGCATTATCGGCAATAGGCCCAAAAGCATCAATGGCAAGCTGCATGGCTGTGGTGGCCATCATACCAGCGGCAGCAATAGCAACACCATACAAGCCAGCAAAAGTATAAGACCCGTATATGCCGGCAGCCAGAATAAGGATAGGGATCACTGTCGACTCCATTCCCACAGAAAGCCCGCCAATAATGTTGGTTGCGTGGCCGGTTGATGAGCCCTGAACAATTGAATTAACGGGGCGTTTGCCCATAGCCGTATAGTACTCGGTAATCATACTCATGAGCGCTCCTACTACAAGCCCAAGCACAATGGCGTAAAATACGTCCATGCTCGTAAACTGGTAGCTGCGGATCGACATCGTTTCTGGTAAAAGGCTAGTAACCAGAAAATAAGAAGCTATGCCAGTGAACACGATCGACGACCAGTTGCCAAGGTTAAGTGCTTTCTGTACGCTGTCAGTTTCATTTTTAATGCGAACGAAGAACGTACCCAGAATTGAAAAAATGAGACCCATGCCAGCAATGAGCATAGGCAAAAGAATGGGGGAGAAGCCTCCGTAGGCATCGCCCGAAGCATCGATTTCTTGTCCCAGCACCATAGTGGCCAGGATAGTGGCTACATAAGAACCAAAAAGGTCGGCACCCATACCGGCCACATCGCCCACGTTGTCGCCCACGTTATCGGCAATAGTGGCAGGGTTACGAACGTCGTCTTCCGGAATACCGGCTTCGACCTTGCCCACGAGGTCGGCCCCAACGTCGGCAGCTTTGGTGTAAATACCACCGCCTACACGGGCAAAAAGAGCAATAGACTCAGCACCCAGCGAGAAGCCTGCCAGTACTTCAATGGCAGTTCTCATTTCTATACCTGTAGCGGCCACGCCCTCAGGCACGAATATTTGTACCAACACGATGAACAAGGACCCCAGACCTAAAACGGCAAGACCCGCTACGCCCAATCCCATAACTGCGCCGCCATTAAAAGAAACTTTGAGCGCTTTGGCCAGAGAGGTTCTGGCAGCCTGGGTAGTACGCACGTTGGCTTTTGTAGCGATGTTCATACCTACCCAACCGGCAAAAGCAGACAATACAGCTCCGATTATAAAGGCTATGGCAATGGTGGGGTGTGAGTCTGGAACGAGCGTTCCGGAATAGGCCAGCAGCACAGCGGCAATTACCACAAAGTAACCCAGCACCTTCCACTCGGCCTTCAGAAAAGCCATAGACCCTTTGGCAATGTAGCCCGCCAATTCCTTCATATTGTCTTCTCCGGCGTCTTGCTTCGACACCCACGACGACTTCATGATCATGACGATCAGGCCGATTACCCCCAATGCAGGGATCAAATACACTATACTGTTCATAGTAGTTATTATGTTCTTCGAAAAATTTCCGATTTAGCAAATAGTCAACCTCTTCTAAATTAGGGTTGATTTCAGGGGCGCAAAAATAGGTTAGTTAATTGAATTATTTTAATTTAATCAAAGGATTTTTGGCCACACCTTCTGTCGGTAAGGCATTTGTTATTGCGGTTTGTCGGCAATCTCTCCCTCGTATTGGGTTCTTACCACCTTGGCATTCCAACCATTTTCGTTTAAAAAGCGGGCAAAAAAATCGGTATACCCGTGTGTTACATATACGTTTTCAGCTTCTGTTGCCTTTATTGCCTGCAGTAGGCCGGCCCAGTCGGCATGGTCAGACAACACAAAGCCTCTGCCGGCATTTCGCCGCCTTTTTATACCTCTAATCTGCATCCAACCACTCACATTGGCTATTTCGTATGGGTGAAACTTGCGCAGCCACGGACTGCCGAGGGCGGAGGAGGGCGTTACGATGAGCGCCCCTGAAAAACGATCTCCTGCAAGACCGCTGTCGGCATAGTGATACAGGGGCAGTTGCAGTCCGTCCCGCTCCAGTGCTTTATTTGCATTCCACACAGCGCCATGTACAAAAATGTCGCCGATAGAGTGGTCGACGCTCGCTATAATCCTTTGTGCTTTCCCCAGCGCGTAGGCACAGATGATACTCGCTTTGCCTTCGGCCTTATTTTGCAGCCACCATTGGTTAATCTCGCCGATTACCTGCGCCTGTTCGTTCCATTTGAAAACAGGCATACCAAAGGTGCACTCTGTAATAAAATGATGACACTTTACGGGTTCAAAAGGAGATGTAATTCCGTCGGGTTCTGTTTTATAGTCGCCCGACACCACCCACACTTCGCCTTTGTACTCCAGCCGGACTTGCGCCGACCCCGTGATGTGCCCAGCCGGATGGAACGACACCTGAACGCCATTCATATTAACCGCTTTGTTGTAGGGCAGCGTGTGAAGGCTGATGTCGCTTCCCAGCCGGAGCTTCAGTATTTCAGCAGACTGATGGTGGGCAAGATAATGTTTGTTTCCATACCTGGCATGGTCGGAATGTGCGTGGGTAACTACAGCCCTTGTTACGGGCTTCCAGGGATCAATGAAAAACTTTCCCTGTGGGCACCACAGGCCGTTGTCGGAAAACTGGATCAATGGAGAATCGGACATTCTTCTCTATCTGGCGTTTTGCAATCTACAACATGGCACGGCACTTAAGAGTTTAAAGCCTGGTGGAGGTTGTCGCAATACTTTATGTCGAGATTGCCCAAAAGCTCAGGGTACTTCTCATTCAACTGAGCTCTTGCAATCATCACGGCATTACGGAACCATTCTTCATTGGGTAAAATTTTCCGATGCTTTGTCAAGCCATGTTGCAACATCTCTTTCTTCCACACAGCAAAGTACCACTCCATGCTTGGCTGGTGAAAAGCTCGTAATGATCGCTTGTCAAAAATGAACTTCTCAAAAGGGCCGTTTTGCACGAGTGCTGATATTTTTTGAAAGGTGGACATAAAATGCTCGACCGGCACGTACTCACTCCTGAGACTGCAAACAATGGTTTTATCCCGTTTACTGGCCCATACCTTAGCCCAGCGGTCTCTCATTCGCAACTCATAGCCGAGCGACTGTAAATCCTGGTCGGTAGCCGTGGTTGCTGCCATTTCAATGCCTGCCTTTTTTCACAACCGTCGGTTCTGTAGTAATTTGCTTTTTGAGTGCGTTCATTTCTTTCTCAATCCGCAGAGCGTATTCAAAAGAGATCTTGAGCATTTCCTGCTGCGAATTAATCTGTTCTTTCAGGTAACTGAGTTCGGTTTTCATGGCCGTTATTTTTTCTTCATAGATCTTCCTGAGCTTTTCTTTTTCAAGTTCCAGGCGCTTTACTTCAGCCTTGTAAATCAGAAAAGCCTCAGGCAGCTGGTTCATTCGATAGAAATGCAGTTTTGTGTACCATTATATCTATCCAGCACCAGAAATTGTTTCAGAAAAAATAACTTCCTGCAATACTGACAATGCCGGTACTATAGACACAAAAAAACCTTGAGCTCCAGGAACGCAAGGTTTACTGCCGTTTGCTAAGCCGATGTAACTACTTACCGTTAAGGCTGTTGGGCGTGTTTATGTAATTGAGGAATTCCTTTTTGGTAACCTCATCCAAAAATTTGCCGCTGAAGTGGGCCGTACCGGTTCGGCTGTTGGTATCTCCAACGCCGCGGGAAGAAACACACATATGAACCGCATCGAGCACAACGCCTACGTGCTCCGTATTGAGCGCAGTCTTAAGCTCGTTGGCAATTTGCACTGTCATTCTCTCCTGCACCTGTGGTCGTTTGGCATAGTACTGTACAATTCTGTTAATTTTGGACAGCCCTATTACCTTTCCGCTGGAGATATACGCCACATGTGCTTTGCCGTATATGGGCACGAAATGATGCTCGCAGCATGAGTAAAACGTGATATCGCGCTCCACCAGCATTTGGTCATAGCCATACTTATTCTCAAAAAGTTTCGCATGAGGCTTGTTTTTAGGATTGAGTCCGCTGAAAATCTCCTTCACGTACATTTTGGCCACACGATTGGGTGTACCCTTCAGGCTGTCGTCTGTGAGGTCAAGTCCTAATATTTGCATAATCTCTCTAAAATGCTTCGAGATCAGTTCCATTTTAAGGTCATCGTCCATCTCAAAAGCATCGGGGCGGAGGGGCGTTTCAAAAGATGAGGCTATGTGGTCGTCGCCCAGCTCATCTACTTCCACTGACTCAGTTTTCTGCCGGGTATTCAACAAAGTTTCTTTCTGTTTCATAGACTGTAATTTTTAAATCGTACTTGCTTTCTATCCGCTCCCTTAATAGATCATAGACGACTATGGCAATATTTTCGGCAGTTGGATTTTTATCTTTAAACTCCTTTACATCGAGGTTAAGGTTTTTATGGTCAAACCTTCTCAATACGTGCTCCTTAATCAGCTCGCTCAAAAGCTTCATGTCATACACATAGCCGGTTTTGGGGTCTGGCACGCCCGTCAGTTTTACAATCAGCTCATAATTGTGGCCATGGTAATTCGGGTTGTTACATTTTCCAAATACCCGCTGGTTCGTTTCATCGTCCCATTGCGGGTTGTGTAGCCGATGAGCTGCATTAAAATGCTCTTTTCTGTAAACTGCAACTTTCATAAAAAGCTAGTAAACCACTATAAACGTATTTCCCGCAAATAAGTGCAATTCATGGCGGAAATCAATCTTTAAGTCCATTTATCGGTCGTAAACCATGCTACTGTCGTATAGCTGATAAACATTGGATGTTATGAGATTGTTTAATGTTACACACTGAAAGCATATTTTACCTGGGGTTGTATCAAAACCGTTGTGCGGAATAGTGCGGCAGTTGTTTGCCGCTACTTTTTGATGGAAGCTTAAACAGCGATGAACCGTGCAGTAGCCGGCGTATTCGTTTGCAGGTCCTGCCTGCAAAACAAATTTTATCTTCTTCTTGCTTTTGCCACCATATCGGGGAATTTTTGTAACGCATTGACGGTTTTCACTTTTTTAACCTCTCATAAAGTGACGTTTCAAGAATTCGAACAAAAGGTAAAGCAATACCAAAACGAGGGAAAGAAGTTGTTCACTACTTCCTCTTTTCAAACACACAGCCTGGTAATGCTGCATATGCTAAGCCGAATCGACAACTCAATACCGGTTTATTTTATCAACACAGGTTATCATTTTCCCGATACCGTGGCTTTTAAAGACCAGATTGCCAGCGATTTTGGCCTTAACATTATTGATATTAAGTCGGCCATGCCACGACATATGCAGGTGGGGACCGACGGAAAACTGCTTTTTACGAGCGATCCCGACTACTGCTGCTACCTGAATAAGACGCAACCTACAGATGAATTGCTGCAGACCTACGACGTGTGGATCAACGGTGTGCGGGCAGACCAGAGTGCGGTGAGAGCTGCCATGAAAGTGGAACAGGCGGCACCTCATGGCAGCTTGCGGTTTCATCCCATGCTGGATTGGAACATTAAAATGATTTTTCAATACATAAGAGAGCACAACCTGCCGCGCCATCCCATGGATGCCAAAGGGTATGCCAGTATAGGCTGCGAGCCCTGTACCCGCAAGCTGGACCCCGAAATGCAGGAGCGGGAATCCAGGTGGTTTGGGATGAAAAAGACAGAATGTGGCCTGCATACCGACCTAATCAGCAAATAGATGAGAGTTTTAATTACAGGAGGAGCCGGGTACATTGGCACCCAGGTTGTAGGCAATTTGTGCCAGCAAAAAGAAATTGAGAAGATTATCGTTTACGACAATCTCAGCAAAGACAACTACAATTTTTTCTTCGGGCATAAGTACCCGGGCCACCAGAGAGTGAGCCTGGTAGTGGGGGAGCTGCTCGACAGCCGCACACTAAAAAAACACCTGAAAGAAGTAGATGCGGTGGTTCATCTTGCAGCCAAGGTAACAACCCCCTTTGCCAATACCGATGCTCATTTTTTTGAGCAGGTAAACCACTGGGGCACGGCGGAACTTGTGTACGCCATCGAGGAGCTTAGCAATATCAAAAAGTTTATTTACACAAGCAGCACCTCTGTTTATGGTGCCAGCGAAGACCTGGCAACTGAACGGGCAACTACCTCGCCGTCTACCTTCTATGGTATTTCAAAATTGCGCGGTGAAGAGCACGTGCAACGCATGGGACAGCGCCGCAATGCCGTGATACTCCGGTGCGGCAATGTGTATGGCTATAACAAGAGCATGCGGTTCGACGCTGTAATTAACCGGTTTATGTTCGACGCCAATTTTGGCCACCGAATTCAAATTTTTGGAAATGGTAAGCAAGCCCGGGCTTTTATTCACGTCACCCACGTGGCAGAGATCATTAAAGAGACATTGCTAAACGAGGTTCCTTCGGGCATTTACAATGTGGTGGATAAAAATCTGCCGATTCTCGATATAGTAGACGCTATGAAGGAAATGTTTCCCGAATTAGAATATACGTTTATCAATCAGCATATGACACTACGGGAGCTCAAGGTGAGCCCTGAAACACTGTTGGTAGATTACATCAAGATGCCACATCCGGAAAGCCTTCGGACCGAACTGCTTGAGTTTAAAGAGAAATTCTCTTTTTAAGCGGCGCTTATTTCAATAGGTGCAGGTAGCCTTTGAGTACTTTTTCGGGACGCAGTTCATTCGATAGCCGATAGTAATATACACCCGCTGGCAGCGAGCTTCCATCCCAATTATTTGCGTAGTTGGTTCTTTCAAGTACTTTTTGGCCGGTTCGTGAAAATAGCTGAAGCGTCCACCGGCCCTTTTCAACTCCCGGCAGTACCAACAAATCGTTGAAAGGGTCGCTGTTTGGCGAAAATGCATTGGGTAGGTCCAGGATTGCCTGCTGCACATACAGTTGATGCCGCACGGTGTCCCGGCAACCTATTGCGTCTTCAAAAATCACCGTTATTTCCTGCTCGCCGGCTTCTGCAAACTCAAGTGTAACATTGCTGCCTTCGGCTGTTTGACCTTCGTAAAACCAGAGATAGCTCAAGTCCTCTTTTACACTGTCCAAATGCACTTCCAACAGTTCCTCTGTGAAAGGGAATGGCTGGCTTACCGTAAAGTCAGCTACAGGTAGCGGGTGAATCACCACATTTGGGTTGTCGCGGTAAGGCACTTCGCAGCCGACCGCATTGATGAATACCAGTCCCACGAAATAGCTTCCCGGCTCCCGGTAGGCATGTTCAACAGTACCGATATCCGTTTCAATTACGTTTCCGTCACCAAAATCCCAGCGGTAAATCGCTGTGTTTTCGCTTTGGGCTTCAAACAGCACTTCTTCAAACAGGCAGCTTTCAATCGCGTGGAAGTCGAGAAAACCATAGGGCCCGCCAACATAGATGACGTCGCTTTGTGCAAGTGTGGAAGTGCAGCCGTTTTTGTCTACAATGTGAAGGGTAACCGTGTAGGTTCCGGGCACCTCGTAGGTTACAATAGGCTGAGCTTGTGTGCTTGTTTGACCATCGCCAAAGTCCCAGTTATAAGAAACAATGTTGCTTTCCGACTCATTGACGAAAGTTGTAATAAGGGGAGGGCACTCTGTGAAGGTGTTTACGGCCGTGAATTTCGCCTGCGGCTGCACTACTTCAATCAATTTAGTAGCCGGCGTTTCGCTTTTGCACCCGTCAGCATCTTCAGCGGTAAGCACAATTGTGTAGCTGCCGGGACTGGAAAAAATCGGAGAGGGACTACTAATCACCGACCCCTTTCCGTTGCCAAACTCCCACAGGTATTTGGTCGCGTTGGTTGAGTTGTTCTGTATCTTCAAAGGTTGATTGAGGCAGTAAACGTCAGCATCGGTGGAAAATACAGCGTGTGGTTTTTTAAAGGACAGTAAATTTTTTTTGGTCACCGCACAACTTCCCTCTTCGTTAAAAAGTTTGAGGTTCACGTTGTAGGTGCCTTCCTGCGTGTAATGGTGTACAGGATGTTGCTCAGCTGACGTGGCACCATCTCCAAAATCCCATTGCCACTGCTGGATACCCGGAAAGCCGGCCGAGAGGTCTTTGAAATTAACCACGAGCGTATCGCAGAGATTTTTCGTTGTAAACTGAAAGCTGCCGGCAATATCGAGCACTTTTATCATGTCGGTGTTCTGGAGCGTCGACGAACAGCCGTTGGGGGCGGTCACAGTGAGTGCAACCGTGAAAAGGCCGGAGTTGCTATAGGACTTTACGGGATCTTTGACCAGCGACACTGAGCCATCGCCAAAGGTCCAAAACCACTCGTCGGCATCTTCCGACAAGTCATTAAATTGAATCCCTGCGCCTTTGCACGACACAGTATCGGCAGCCTTAAAATTAGCCACCGGGTGATAGATGTCTATTATCTTCGTGGCTACTACCTCGCAGCCCGTTGTTGCGTTCGAAGCAGTTAGCGAAACGGAATATTTTCCTTTGGTTGCGTATTCATTCACCGGGCTGTCGATACTGCTTTGCTGCCCGTCTCCAAAGTCCCATCGCAGGCTATCATAGTCCACCGATAGGTTTTGAAACTCTACTACGTACGGATTGTCGCAGGTGGTTAAAACTTCGAAGTCAACGAATGGACCTTTTACGGTAACCAATTCGGTTTTCGTAACGAGGTCGGTACACCCGGCATTTTTGGCTAACAGGGTAACGGTATATAGCCCGGGTTGGCTGTATTTGTGAGACGGCGAGGCATCCGTGGCTGTGTTTCCATCGCCAAAATCCCAGCAAAAAGAATCCGCTTCCTCCGAGTTATTGGTAAACTTTATTTCCTCGTTCACGCACACCTCCGTTTTGTTTTCGGAGAAGGCAGCTTTGGGGACAGTAGACGATACTACTACGGTGGCCTCTTTTGCAAAGGTACATCCCGAGTCGGTGGTGGCTTTCAGCACTACTGTGTACGTACCGGGATTTTCGTATATGTGGACAGGATTAGCCTCTGTTGCGCCCGAATTGTCGCCAAAGTCCCATAGCAAGGTGTAAGGCTCGCCGGCTACGGTTTCGCTGGAGAAAGCAATGTGAAAAGGGGCGCATCCGGCCAACGAAGGTCCGTCGCACGCCTGTGGCTCGCTAGGGAAAATTGCAGTCTCAATCTGTTGCGACACTTGGACCTGCCTGGACTGGAGCACCTCGCAGCCGTCGGCATTTTTTGAGGTAAGCCCCACAAGATAGGTGCCGGGCGCCGGGTAGACGTGTGTCGGTACTTTTTCGGTTGAAAACGTTCCATCGCCAAAGCTCCACTGCCATGAGCTACCTCCGGTAGAAAGGTTTTCGAACGCTACCCCCATGCCACAGCGCAACGTATGGCTGAAATCTGACGTAGGGTTTGTACTGACTTTCACTTTTTTAATCAGCTTCGACTCGCACGAAAGGCCAGCCAACTGAGCGGTGAGCACCACCTGGTATGTTCCGCCTTCATTGTAGGTGGTAGCGGCCACCAGATCCTCCGATGTTTCACCATTGCCAAAATCCCAATGCATGGAAAGCACCTCTCTTGCGGAAAAGGCAATAAAGGCCACTTCTTCCCTAGTGCACGACTCCGGAGCCGAAATATTGAAGTCGATACCATCGGGGTTACCTGCATGAATTTTTATGTGTTTCGTTACGCTGCAGCCTTTCTCATCGGTAGCAGTCATCGCCACGGTGTGCACGCCGCTTGTCTGAAATGTGTGAACGGGGGAAGTGCCGTTGCCAGTCCCTCCGTCGCCAAAATCCCAAACGTAATCGAACTGCGAGCCCGTGCCGGATGCACTTGCCGTGAAACCAACAGACGAGGGTACCTGGCAAAGAATGGTGTCGGCAGCGCTCACCGTGGCGTTGATTTCGTGCACCTCAATAATGCTGCTTTTCGATACAGTACTGCTGCACCCAAACTCGCTGGTGCCGACCAGTGCTACAGAATAGCTGCCGGCGGTGCTGTACACATGGGTCGGGTTTTTGGTGTCGCTTGTGCTTCCGTCTCCGAAGACCCAATCGTAAGAAGCAAGAGAGTTGTTGTCTTGCGGAGTGAACGAAACCGACAGGGGACTGCATCCGCCATTTGAGGAAAATGAGAAATCGAATTGGGGTTTGTCGTGAACGGTAATCGTCAATTCTTTGGTGCCAACCGTGGAGGTGCCCGATTTTGCGGTGAGCACCACCTTGTAGGAGCCCGGCGCAGTGTAGGTAGCGCTTGGGCTTTCAAGCACGGAGCTGTTGCCGTTTCCGAAGCTCCACTGGAGGGAAGTGATATTTTGCGCTGTGGAGGTATCGGTAAATTTTACAGTAAGAGGAACACACCCCTCCGAGTGGTCGACGGAAAAATTGACGGCCTGTGCGAGGCAGATCAATGGAAAATAGCTGGCACATATAAAAAATGCCTTCAGAATCAGTATCTTCATCAGTGAAGGTAAAAAATCAAACCTAGCCGGCTATACTAAAAATGTGATGAAAAGCTGGCTAAAATTGTGGTAAATGTAATAGAAACGAGCTTTTCGCACTACTCCAAAACAAAAAAAACCGGTGTTTAGCCGGTTTTGTTGAATCGTTAGGTACCTAAAACGAGCAGCGCTAGCAGTACTCTTCAAATACATCAATAAGATGCGCCGCAATCATCTGAGCGTTCCTGCCTTCAATATGGTGGCGCTCTACAAAATGAATAAGTTCTCCATCTTTAAACAACGCGATAGAAGGTGAGGAGGGAGGGTAAGGAAGCGTGTACTCTCTGGCTTTTTGGGTAGCCTCCTGATCGACCCCTGCGAACACGGTGGCAAGGAAATCGGGTTTTTTAGCGCTGTTGGCCAACGCCAGTTTTACACCGGGCCTTGCTGCGCCGGCTGCACATCCGCATACGGAATTTATCACCACAAGCGAAGTGCCTTTATGATCTTCCAAATGGTTTACCACGTCTTCCGCAGTCCTGAACTCAGTGAATCCTGCACTGGTCAGGTCCGTTCTCATGGGAGCAACTAATGGTTCGGGATACATATTTTCTAAGTTTTAAGTTTCTAAGTTCTGAGTTCTAAGTTCTAAGTTCTGAGTTTTAAGCTCTGAGTTCTAAGTTCTGAGTTTAGAGTTCTAAGTTTCGAGTTTTAAGTGCTAAGTTTCTGAATTTCAGTAGCTAATATTTAAAACTGAAAACGTAAAACTTCAAACTATTAAAGGAATCCAAGCTCGAGTTTGGCTACTTCGCTCATCATTTCCTGGGTAAAAGGCGGATCAAACGTGAGCTCAACCTCCACATCATTTACCCCTTCAATTTCCTGCACTCTTGCTTTTACTTCGCTCGGTATTGACTCCGCAGAAGGGCAATTGGGCGAGGTGAGTGTCATTAAAATATACACATTGTTTACCGGGAAAACACTGATCTCGTAAATCAACCCCAGCTCATACACGTCCACAGGAATCTCAGGATCGTACACGGTTTTAATCGCCGCTACCACCTTTTCTTTTAGATCGCCTTCCTCAGCTATGTTTTCGGTGTTGTCTGCCATTTGTTCTACTGGTTAGCATTAGCCAATTTGGTCTGAAAAGCAAGCGCATACAATTTCATTTGCCGGATCATGGACGTAAGACCGTTGGACCGTTGAGACCCGATAAGCTGGCCCATTCCGATTTTTTCGATAAAAAACAGATCGGCTTTCATTATATCCTCCGGCTTTTGGCCCGATAAAACCCTGATAAGCAAACTTACCAAACCCTTGGTAATTTCGGTGTTGCTGTCGGCGTTAAATACTGTTCTGTCGCCTTCCAGACTCGCCACCAGCCATACTTTCGACTGGCAACCCTTTATTATATTTTCATCAACCTTATATCCTTCCGCCAGGGGAGGGAGAGACTGTCCCAACTCCATGATGTAGAATATTTTACTTTCCCGATCATCACCCAGGATTTCGAATTCCGAAATAATCTCGTTCTGTATGCTGTCGATAGATGCTTTATCCATTGCTTTTTTTACGGTCGGCCAGGGTTTTTACAGCCTCTGCAAGCTTGTCGATCTCGTTCCTGGTATTGTAAACAGAAAATGACGCCCTAACCGTTCCTTCTATTCCAAGGTGCTTCATCAGCGGCTGTGTGCAGTGGTGCCCAGTGCGTACAGCAATTCCCCTTGCGTCGAGAAACATACCCACGTCAAGCGGGTGGTAGCCATTTACTAAAAACGAAACCACACTCACCTTCTGCGCCGCTTCTCCAATTATCCGAACCCCAGGAATGCCCTTCAACTGCGAGGTAGCATATTGCAGCAAGTCGTCTTCATGCGCCGCTATCTGATCTTTCCCATAAAGGTTAATGAAATCGATAGCTGCACCAAACGCTACAACATCGGCAATGTTGGGCGTGCCCGCTTCAAACTTGTAGGGAATACTTGTGTAGGTGGTTTTTTCGAACGTCACCTCGCTTATCATTTCTCCACCTCCCTGGTAAGGCGGCATGGCCTCCAGTAGGTTTCGTTTTCCATAGAGAACCCCGACGCCGGTCGGACCATACATTTTGTGGGCAGAAAGAGCCAGAAAATCTACGTCCAGCTTTTGTACGTCTACATGCAGGTGTGCTGAGGCCTGTGCAGCATCAAGCAATACCACAGCGCCGGCTTCATGTGCCAGCTTAATTATTTCCGCCACCGGATTTATAGTGCCCAAAGCATTGGAGGCAAAAACCACCGACACCATCCTGGTTTTGGGGGAAAGCAGCTTTTTGAATTCGTCTAAAATAATCTCGCCCCGGTCGTTTATCGGGATCACTTTTAACTTTGCACCTTTTTCTTCACACAACATCTGCCACGGCACTATGTTGGAGTGGTGCTCAAGTGTAGATACAATAACCTCGTCGCCCTGCTTTACAAATGCCCTTCCCCAGGTAGAGGCTACAAGGTTAATGCCCTCCGTTGTACCTTTGGTGAAAATCACCTCTTCTTTTTCTCCGGCATTAATAAATTCAGCAGCTTTTTGGCGGGTAAGCTCGAATGCAGCCGTAGCCCGTTCTGCTAACGTGTGCACACCCCGGTGTATGTTGGCATTGTCGGCCTGGTAATAATGCTCAAGTGCTTTTAAAACCGACAGCGGCTTCTGATTGGTGGCAGCGTTATCAAAGTAAATAAATGGCTTTCCGTTCACTTCCTGATGCAAAACAGGAAACTGCGCACGGATAGCCTCTATGTCTAAAGTGTAGTCAATTGCAGAAGCTGTAGCGGCCATAATTTAATCTTCTATTTTTTCGGTGATCAAGTGCTCAAGGAAATCCCTTACCTGATCTACCGATACCTTTGAAAGAACATCTTCAGCAAAAGCGTGCAACAGCATGGCCTTTGCCTTTTCTTTGGAGATACCTCGTGCCCTCAAATAAAACAGCTGCTCTTCGTCGAGTTGGCCGGTGGTGCAGCCATGTGAGCATTTTACATCATCAGCCCATATTTCCAGCTGTGGTTTGGTGTTGATGACGGCATTGGAGCTCAGCAATATATTGTTGTTTTGCTGAAACGCATTCGTCTTCTGTGCATCCTGGCGCACGTATATTTTGCCGTTGAAAACGCCATGCGCATTATCGGCCATTATACCTTTATACAGCTCATTCGAAAATGAGTGGGGCTTCTTATGGTCGGCCACGGTGTGGTTGTCTACGTGCGTTTTGCCATCGATGAGGTACAGCCCGTACATATGCGCTTCGGTATTTTCGTCGTCCAGGGCTATGTACAAGTTGTTGCGGATCATTTGTCCGCTGAGGCTGATCGTATTGATGGTAAACTTCGAATCCCGCTGCTGATGCACCAAAGTGTTATCTATCCGCAGTGCAGTTTCATTCTCCAGCTGAAGTTTGCTCCACTCCGTCAGCGAATTGGCTTCGCAGAATACTTCAACTACCGTGTTTGTGTACGATGAATAGCCGCCGGCAGAGAAATTTGCTTCAACTACCTTTAGCTGGGCATTTTTTTCAACCACTACCAGGCTGCGATAGTGTGCAATAACCTCTTTGCCTGAAGCGTCATTTTGATGAATGAAAAAAACCGGCAGATCCAACTCGGTGTTTTTAGGAACGCGGATAAAAACTCCCTCGTTTGCAAACACTGTATTTAGGTCAGCAAAAGCGTCTTCACGCTCGGAGGTTAATTTGCCGAGATAGTTTTCCAGCGACGGCTGGTGCTTTATGGCCTGACTGAGTGGCAGAATCTCGATTTTGCCCTGCAGTTTTTTCAAGTCTGATTTGTCTTCCAGAAACTTCCCGTTGCTGAAGAAGAGCTTGTATCCCTCGAAACCATCCAATGGTGAAGGAGACGTCTTTTCAGGAAGTTCGGTAGGGAAATCAAACGAAATGTTTTTTTCGAGTGCCTTACCAAAGTTGGTGTACTTGTACTCTTCGTTTTTTGGGCCGGGCAAGCCTTTTTTAGCTAATGAAGCCAGCGCTTCTGTTCTTTTCGAATGAAAGAAGCTCTCCTTGCTGCCATTGAGGGTAGCTTCGAACTTTTTAAATGCCCTGGCTATGTTTTCTATATATTCGGTAGCGAATGTCATTGAACTAGTGGCTTTTAAAGAAATCTAGAATATCAGGCTGTGGCTATGTCAGCCTCTTCCTTAATCCAGTCGTATCCTTTTTCTTCGAGCTGAAGTGCCAGGCTTTTATCTCCGGATTTAATAATGCGTCCTTTGTAAAGTACGTGAACAAAATCGGGAACAATATAGTCGAGCAAACGCTGGTAGTGGGTAATCACAATGGTGGCATTGTCCCTGGTTTTCAACTTATTCACCCCATTGGCAACAATCCGGAGGGCATCTATGTCAAGCCCACTGTCGGTTTCGTCGAGAATCGACAGCTTTGGGTCCAGCATAGCCATTTGAAAAATCTCGTTTCTCTTTTTCTCCCCTCCCGAAAAGCCTTCGTTGAGCGAACGGCTAAGCAAGGCCTGGTCAATTTCAACCAAAGCCATTTTCTCTTTCATAAGTTTAAGGAAAGATACTGCGTCGAGTGGCGCCAATCCTTTGTGTTCGCGCACCTGGTTAAGTGCCGATTTAAGAAAGTTGGTGGTGCTTACACCGGGTATTTCGACAGGGTACTGAAAAGCAAGAAATACACCTTCTCTGGCCCTTTCCTCCGGAGCCAACTCCAGCAGGTCTTTGCCCATGTAGTCTACTTCACCTTCGGTTATCTCATATTCTTCACGCCCGGCCAAAACAGATGCAAGAGTACTTTTGCCGGAGCCGTTGGGCCCCATTATCGCATGTACTTCTCCCGGCTTTACAACAAGGTTGATTCCATTTAATATTTGCTTGCCTTCTATGGAGGCCTTCAGGTTTGTGATTTTAAGCATCGTAAACAATTTTCTGTTCAGAATCTGTAGTCTTGAGTTCGTAATGCATGGTTTTTAGTTTTTCCGTCCTGGGTAGCGGTCAGCATCAGGTATGCACCGGCCAGCCAACTCAGAACAAAAAACTTAAAACTAAGCTTATCCCACGCTTCCTTCGAGCGAAATCGCGAGAAGTTTTTGGGCTTCAACAGCAAACTCCATCGGAAGTTGGTTCATTACCTCTTTGGCAAAGCCATTCACAATCAGTGCTACTGCATCTTCAGAGCTGATCCCCCGCTGGTTGCAATAGAAAATCTGATCTTCGCCAATTTTGGAAGTAGTAGCCTCATGTTCTACAATAGCGGTCGGGTTTTCGACATCAATATAAGGGAAGGTATGGGCGCCACATTTGTCGCTCAGCAAGAGCGAGTCGCACTGGGAGAAATTTCTGGCTCCTTCCGCACGCTTCATCACCTTTACCTGGCCGCGGTAGCTGTTTTGGCTTTTGCCTGCAGAAATCCCCTTCGAAACGATCCTCGACTTGGTGTTTTTACCAATGTGAATCATTTTGGTGCCGGTGTCGGCTTGCTGGTAGTTGTTGGTAACGGCCACCGAATAAAACTCGCCGATCGAATTGTCGCCTTTAAGCACGCAGCTTGGGTACTTCCATGTAACGGCCGAGCCGGTTTCTACCTGTGTCCACGAAATTTTAGAATTGTCGCCAGCGCACAGGCCTCTTTTGGTTACGAAATTATAAATGCCACCTTTGCCTTCTTTGCTACCCGGATACCAGTTTTGTACCGTTGAGTACTTTACTTCGGCTCCCTTGGCTGCGTAAATCTCCACCACAGCTGCATGCAACTGGTTCTCATCTCGCATGGGCGCTGTGCATCCCTCCAAATAACTCACATACGACCCTTCGTCGGCCACAATCAGCGTGCGTTCAAACTGCCCGGTGTTCATGGCATTAATGCGGAAGTACGTAGAAAGCTCCATCGGGCAACGCACACCTTTCGGGATGTAGCAGAAAGACCCGTCGGAAAACACTGCAGAATTAAGTGCGGAGAAATAGTTGTCGTTTACCGGCACAACCGACCCAATGTGTTTTTTTATTAGCTCGGGATGTTCTTTTACCGCCTCAGAAAATGAGCAGAAGATAATGCCCAGTTCCCCTAGCTTGGCCTTAAAGGTAGTAGCTACCGATACGCTGTCAAGCACCGCATCCACGGCTACTCCCGTTAGTCTTTTTTGTTCGTCCAGCGATATGCCTAGTTTTTCAAAAGTCTCCCTCAGCTCAGGGTCTATCTCCTCCAGGCTTTTAGGCGTCACTTTCTGCTTAGGGGCAGCATAATATATAATGTCCTGATAGTTTATAGCAGGAAAGGTCACGTTCTGCCAGGTTGGTTCCTTTAGTGTGAGCCAATGGCGATAAGCCGAAAGCCGCCACTCGAGCATCCATTCGGGCTCCTCTTTTTTGGCAGAAATAAACCGGATAATGTCCTCATTTAGCCCTTTAGGGGCCGACTCAGTTTCAATGTCGGAGTGAAATCCGTATTTATAATCTGATTTGGTTAATTCTTCCAGTATTTGGTTGTCTTTACCCATCTCTTATTTAGACTGATTATAATTAGCGCAAAGGTACAATATAAATCTCTACTCAAAGCCTCGGGGAGCTATTTTTTTCAGATCGAATATATGAAAGCACACGCTGCTGTTTCGGCCGGTGCCCTGCTTAAACATTCGGAATCGGGAGAGAAGAGTTTTACTGTCAGTTAGAACGTAATGTGGCGGCTAAGGCTCTCTTCCAGACTAATAAGCGTTTCCGTTCTTTCAATCCCTTCTACTTTCTGAATTTTATCGTGTAGTACCTCGCGCAGGTGTTTAGTATCGCGGCAATGCAGCTTTATAAATATACTATAGTTACCCGTGGTGTAATTTACGGTTACTATCTCCGGAATTTCCCTCAGCCTTTCAACCACCTCGTCGTATAACGAGCTTTTCTGAAGATAAATTCCGATAAAGCAAGTGATGTCGTAGCCCAACTTGGAATAATCCAGCTTTAGGGTGGTGCCTTGTACCACTCCCATTTCTTCTAACTTCTTCATCCGGACATGCACCGTTCCTCCCGAAACAAACACCTTTTTGGCTATTTCGGTGTAAGGAATTTTGGCATCTTCCATCAAAAGGTTCAGAATTTTTAAGTCAACATTATCAATTTCGTAATTTTTACTCATTTTGACTACCCTGATTTAATAATCTATTACAAAGATAGGTTTAAAATTGCGTGCTGTACATTTTTTTACCAAAAATATTAAAAATATTTTAATAAAAGCAAGGAGTTATTAATTTTGTTGCAGTCGATTAGATGAATCGGCACACTTTGTAGGGTGATGAAATTGGCAGCCATGCCCTCCTGTCTCGGGGGTGAAGGTAAGGGATAAAGTCCACATAGAGCTCGTGTGGACCTAACTGCTTCGTGGAGGTTCGAATCCTTCTCCTACAGCCATCATTTTTGGGTTAATGTTGTTTATTTGGAAACCGGTATGAATAATAGTCTACCGGTTTTTTTTTTGCTCCAAACTTTCGCACTACCGTCTTCGGCGTCCGCCCGTCCCCGCCCGTTGGGTTTTTCATTGTAAATTTATTAAATCGGATCATTCAAACAATTGGTCTATTTTTATTGTCTGAATGATACACCTACTTAACAAGTGACTAACTATGAAAGATTATCCCTGGCACAAACACTACCCCAAAGCTGTAAAAAAAGAGATTAACCCCGATGCGTTTGCGTCGTTGGGCGACTTGCTGGACCACGCTTTTGGTAAATACGCAGATCAGCCGGCTTTTGTGAATATGGACAAGGTGTTTACATTCGCTGACGTCGACCGGCTTTCGGCGCATTTTGCTGCGTATTTGCAGCACAAGCTCGGCTTAAAAAAAGGCGATCGCATAGCTATACAAATGCCTAACTGCCTGCAGTACCCGGTGGTGATGTTTGGCGCGATAAGGGCCGGCCTGATAGTAGTAAACACCAACCCGCTGTATACGCCCCGGGAGATGGAGCACCAGTTTAAAGACTCTGGTGTGGAAACCATAGTTATCATTGCCAATTTTGCCTGCAATCTCGAGAAGATCATAGCCAATACTTCAATCAAAAATGTGATCATCACACAGTTGGGCGACTTTCTCGGCGGCCTCAAAGGCACCATCGTCAACTTTGTAGTGAAAAAGATCAAGAAGATGGTGCCCCCGTACAATTTGCCGGGCGCTATCAAGCTTAACGACGCTATGAAAGAAGGTGCCGGGTTGTCATTCACGAAGCCTCAACTGACGGGAGACGACGTTGTTTTTCTTCAATATACTGGCGGTACTACCGGAGTATCGAAAGGAGCCACCCTTACACACCGCAACATGGTAGCACATACCATGCAAACGGAGCAATGGTTTCAGCCGTTTTTCACTCCGGGCCAGCAGGAGGTCATCATCACTGCGCTGCCGCTGTATCACATTTTCGCTTTGGCGGTCAATGGCTTTCTAATGTTTCACGTTGGGGCCAAAAACATTCTCATTACAAACCCGCGTGATATGAAGGCATTTATACAAGATCTGAAGAAGCATCCGTTCAGCATCATAACGGGCGTTAATACATTGTACAACGGGCTGCTCAATCAGCCCGCCTTTAAAGAAGTAGACTTCAGCAGGCTGAAGGGTGGCATAGGTGGCGGCATGGCAGTACAGCGAGCTGTGTCTGAAAAATGGCAGGAGGTAACGGGCAGCCCGCTGGTGGAAGGCTACGGGCTGAGTGAAACCTCACCGGTGCTGGCGTGTAACCCGCTGGACGGCACACACCGGGTGGGATATATCGGCCTGCCGGTGCCTGAAACGGAAGTAGTTATACTGGACGACGACGGCAATGAGGTGCCGGTTGGCAAACCGGGAGAGATATGCGCCAAAGGGCCTCAGGTAATGAAGGGATATTGGAACAATCCTGAAGAAACTGAAAAAGTATTTATAAACGGTTACTTCAAAACCGGAGATATAGGGATAATAAACGAAGACGGGTTTATAAAGATCGTTGACCGGAAGAAAGAAATGATCCTTGTGTCGGGCTTTAATGTGTACCCCAACGAAGTTGAGGAAACAGTAGCGCTGAATTCAAAAGTGCTGGAGGTGGGAGCGATAGGGGTACCCGATGCAAAATCGACTGAGGCAGTAAAAGTATTTGTAGTTAAACGCGACAAAAGTCTTACAAAAGAAGAATTGATCGACTTTTGTAAAGAAAACATGACCGGCTACAAAGTGCCAAAACATGTGGAGTTTGTAGACGAGTTGCCGAAATCGAACGTTGGTAAAATATTGCGGCGCATTCTCAAAGAAAATGACGCCAAAGTAAATTCATATACTTAAAACCAAAAGCTAACTTAATTGAAACGACTATCGACCTTGGTGCATCGCCGAAACCTGCACACAGCGGCTTTAACGTGTTGCTTGTATTTATTCATTTGTGGCTCACTGGCAGCGCAGAGTACGGCTACCACCGACACCACTTACTGGAAGCGCGGCATTTTGGCCACCACTTCGTTCACGCAGCTTAGTTTGTCGGACAATTGGTCGGCAGGAGGCCAGAGTTCCGTGTCGCTCGGCGGATATTTCAGTTCTTTTGCCAACTTTGAGAAAGGGCAAAACTTGTGGGAAAACTACCTTGAGCTTGGCTACGGCCTGATAAAGCAGGGAGGCCTGGAGTACCGAAAAACAAATGACAAAATAAACGCGGTTACCAAATACGGACGGAAGCTTTCAAGAGATCCGGGCAGCAACTTGTATTTCACCTCGCTGATCGACTTCCGTTCTCAATTTGCACCAGGCTATGCTTACCCCAACGACTCTGTTTTTATTTCCAAATTTATGGCGCCCGGCTACGTGCTGGTTGCATCTGGTTTAGACTACAAGGTAGGCAGCTCGCTTTCCATCAGCTATGCACCGGCTACGGCAAAATTTACCTTTGTCAACGACCAGCGCCTGGCCAACGAGGGAGCATTTGGTGTGGAGCCAGCCGAGTACAGCGAAGACGGCACTGTGTTGATAAGCCGGGGAAAAAAAAGCAGGGCTGAGATAGGAAGCTTTCTGAAGATCAATTTTAAAAGAGAGGTAATTACCAATGTGAATTTTGAGTCGCGGGTAGAATTGTTTTCGAACTACCTTCAAAACCCACAGAATATCGATGTGAACTGGGAGAATGTGTTGATACTCAAGGTGAACGAATGGCTGACAACTAACTTTATTACGCAGCTGATTTACGACGACGACATCAATTTTGCACGGTACAACGATGCCGGCGATGTAGTAGGAGAGGGACCTTCACTGCAATACAAGCAGCTGTTTGGTATCGGAATTACAGCACAGGTTGGAGATAAAGTTAAGCGGTAGTGTTGCATTTAAAAAAGAAAGAATTATCTTTACATCATACTTTTTTAGCTGGGTAAAGAATTTTTGAGGAAGGCGAAAGCCTTCCTAATTTTTTTGTAGGTGTCTCTCAGAAAAAAACTTCTGTTTTTAACTATCGACATAACGGCTCCAAATATCAGCCCCAGTGCCGTTGCCCAATCTATCAGGGACGTATCAATGTTTAGGCCGGTAATCTTGTCGGCAATGTATTTCACAAATGAATAGGGCAGGTTCCTTTCTCCCAACGAACGCTTAATATCCCAGTGCCAGTCGGTAAGCGGGCAATACCCGATGCCGTACCAAATTCCCAGGATAAGCCAGGCGCCGGCTGTAAGCCCAATAGCAGCCAGATGCACTTTGCGCAACCTGCGAAAAGCCCACCCCGACAGTACAAAAACCACGAAGGTGGTGTGAAATATCGTTAAAAAATAGTCAAGAAATTGTTGCATGCGTATTACCTTTTCAGGTCTTTAATATATTTTTTATGTATGTAAATCGCTATTCCCGGATTGCCGACCCCAATGAGGTAATAAACTTTATCAATGCGCACCCCTTTGGTACTTTGGTGGCCATGCAAAACGCTACCGGTGTTCCCATTGCAAGCCACATACCATTTTGGCTGGAGCAACAGGGAGATGATTTCTTTTTGCTTTTCCATTTGGCTAAAGCGAACGACTTAGTGGACGCTCTCGTGGCGGGCAGTAAGCCGCTGGCCATCTTTCAGGGCCCGCATGCGTATATTTCGCCCTCGTGGTATGAGAAGCCGAACGTGCCAACATGGAACTACCAGGCGGTTCACGTTTACGGTACTGCCCGACCGCTAACTGTTGCAGAGCTCGAATCGCATGTGGCGCAAATAATGAATACCTATGAAAGCGGTTTTCCGAAGGGAAGAAAGTTTGAAGACTTCAGCAAAAAGTATGTAGAGGCAGAGTTGAAGGGGATTGAAGGTTTTGCCATGAAGATTGAGGATGTGGAGGCGGCGTATAAACTAAGCCAAAATCGCTCTGCGGCAGACTACAGTAACATTGTACATGAGCTGAGGAAGACGGGCAATGAAACAGATCGGGCCCTCGCTAGTGAAATGGAAAGGATTGACAACAAAAGGAATCAATAAAAAAACCGGGCCCGGGCCCGGTTTCCTAAACTCTCATCTTTAGTAAATTCAATCTTTGAGGAAGTTCCTCAGTACATAATTTAATATGCCGCCGTGCATCCAATAGGCAATGTCTACTTTGGAGTCTAGCCTCAGCTGTGCTTTAAACTGCAGCTTGCTTCCATCAGGTCTGGTAGCAGTTACGTCCACAATCTTATTGGGCACCAACTCAGAATCGAGCCCCATTATGTCGTAGGTTTCATCCCCCTTCAGTCCAAGGCTTTCCTGGCTTTCACCATTGGTGAAAACCATCGGCAGCACGCCCATTCCCACCAGGTTTGAACGGTGGATTCGCTCGAAACTTTCCGTGATCACCGCTTTTACACCCAGCAGCGTGGTTCCTTTAGCCGCCCAGTCGCGGGAAGATCCGGAGCCGTATTCTTTTCCGCCGATTACAATCAGCGGAGTGCCAGCGGCCTGGTACTTCATCGACGCATCAAAAACGTACATTTCCTCGCCTGTGGGATGGTACTTGGTCCAGCCACCCTCTTTCGAGGCCAGCTTATTTTTGATCCTTACGTTGGCAAAGGTTCCGCGCATCATTACCTCGTGGTTGCCCCGGCGAGAACCATAAGAGTTGAAATCGGGCTTTTGTACGCCGTGTGCATTCAGGTACTGACCTGCAGGGTGCTCAGGCTGGAATTTGCCCGCCGGAGAAATATGGTCTGTTGTAACCATGTCGCCAAGCTGCAGCAATACCTTCGCACCTTTTATGTTTTGTGGCTGCGGAACAGTCTCAGAAATATTTTGGAAGAAAGGAGCCTCCTGTATGTACGTGGAGTTTTTATCCCACTGGTAAATGTCGCCTGACGGAGCATCGAGCTTTTGCCAAGCTTCGTCACCATCGAAAATGGTGTTATATGTTTTGGCGTAGTCTTCCGGCGTTACTACTTTCTCCATCACTTCGTTTATCTCAGCCATGCTTGGCCAGATATCCTTCAGATACACAGCCTCTCCATTGGGGTCCAGTCCAAGTGGCTCGGTATTCATATCAAAATCGACACGGCCGGCGATCGCATAGGCCACCACCAGCATAGGCGAGGCCAGAAAATTCATCTTTATATTAGGATGAATACGGGCTTCGAAATTTCTGTTTCCTGACAATACCGAGGCTACCACCAGGTCATTGTCTATCACAGCTTTTTGAATTGCTGGGGGCATATCACCTGAATTACCGATGCAGGTAGTGCATCCGTAACCCACCACATGGAAACGCAGGGCCTCAAGGTAAGGCAGCAAATCAGCCTTTTTCAAGTATTCCGTTACAACCCTGGAGCCTGGAGCAAGCGAGGTTTTTACCCACGGTTTTACGTCCAGTCCCTTTTCAACGGCTTTTTGGGCTACCAAGCCTGCGCCAATCATTACGCTAGGATTGGAGGTGTTGGTACACGAGGTAATGGCCGCTATCACCACCGATGCATCACTGAGTTGGTAGGTCATGCCGCCGGTTTTCATCGATACCGACCGCAGTGCTGTCTCCGATTTTGTTGTCGTGGCAACAGCGCCTCCATCAGAAGCCCAGGTTCCGCCATTTCGCACGTCAGGCGCTATATAGTCACGCTTGTACGAGTCTTTTAAAACGCCGATAATTTTTTCTTTTGCTTCTTTGAGAAGGATTTTGTCCTGCGGGCGTTTAGGGCCCGAAATGGTAGGTTCGATGCTTCCCAAATCCAGCTCTATTACATCGGTGTATTCGATTTCTTCCGAGTTGTCCCTCCAAAGCATGTTTTCTTTGCAGTAGGCTTCAACCATGCTTACATGGTCTGCCGGCCTGTTGGTACGGGTGAGGTAGGCGATCGTCTGACTGTCGACCGGCCAATGGGTGTCGGTGCAGCCAAACTCGGGCGACATGTTGGATATTGTGGCGCGATCCGGAATGGAAAGATTGGCAAGGCCAGGGCCGAATACTTCCACAATTTTTTCAACCACGCCATAATCCCTCAGCAGCCGGGTTACTGTTAGCACAAGGTCGGTGGCGGTAATACCCTCTTTTAATTTGCCTGTGATTTTAAGGCCGATTACCTGCGGCAGGGTCATATAAATGGGTTGCCCAAGCATGGCTGCCTCGGCTTCAATGCCGCCCACACCCCAACCCAGCACACCGATGCCGTTCACCATAGGTGTGTGTGAGTCGGTTCCCACCAATGTGTCGGGAAACAGATAGCCATTTCTGGCAATTACTCCACTGGCGAGGTACTCCAGGTTTACCTGGTGGCAAATACCCATGCCAGGAGGCACCACAGTAAAGTTATCGAATGCCTGCTGGCCCCACTTCAGTAGCTTATAGCGCTCTGCATTCCGCTGGTATTCAAGGTCCACGTTTTTACCGTACGAAAGCTGGGTGCCGAAGTACTCTACCATCACCGAGTGGTCGATTACCATTGCGGCAGGCACCAGCGGGTTGGTTTTGCTTATGTCTTTTCCCTTGCGGGCTACCTCTGCACGTATGGAGGCGATGTCCACCACGGCCGGCACGCCGGTAAAATCTTGCATCAGCACGCGGGCTGGGGTATAGGGGATTTCTTTTTTATCCTGCGTGTTTTTCCAGTCGAGCAGGGTCTCCATATGCTCTTCCGTTACAGCGAAAGCATCGTAGTTTCTGATGGCATTTTCCAAAAGAATGCGGATTGAGTAAGGTAATTTTTTTACCCTTGGATCTTTTTTACTCAACTCACGCAAGCTGTAGTATTTGTGGGTACCGAGAGGGGTTTTCAACTCCCGTTCAATTCCAAAGAAATCTTTGTTCATTTTTCCGTGGTTTTATTCGTCAAGGGCCAAATTTAATTGAATTAGTATGTAAAAGAAACCGAACATCATGTAAGCTGCGCATTTGTCGGAAATATTATCAGGCAACCCGTGCGGACCTCGATTTATGCAAGCTCGGCAAGAAATTTCAGGGTATCTACGCCATCGGCATAGTCGGTTAACGCCGGCATTTGAAGGGTGCCAAATGGATGTGAGCCCGGATACTGCCCTTTGTACGACGATATCGCCTGAATCTTCTCCCTCGTTTCGATCAGACGGAGCGACAATGCGGCCTCATTTTCAAAAACCTCGTAGTATATAATAGAGAGAGGCGATACCATTTCGGCACTTTCCTTAAACAAGGCAAAACCCGTATCGAAATGTGGCTCCTTGTTTAAGAGCAGGATAGACTTGCGGTAGTCGTAGTTGTTTCTGTATTTGTTGTGGTCGAGCAAAAACGAATACTCCTGCAGCGCATTGAGGAGTTGCTCGATGTTGTACCCGCGTGGCAAAAACAGCTTAGATACATTTCTGCAGCCCATGCCGAAATATGAGAACATGTCTTCTCCCAACTCGGCCAGATCTTCGGGGTGCTCTTCGCCGGTGAGAATAGCGCATGAGCTCCGGTTTTTTCGAATGATATGAGGAATTTTAGAGAAGTAATATTCGAAGTAGCGTCCGGAGTTGTCGCTGCCGGTGGCTATTACCGCATCCATTTTGTTGAGCCTTTCTGCCAGTTCCACCCTTTCACCCAGCAGGGGCTGCACTTCGGTGAGCGATTCTACTATAAACTTGATTAGCGTGTAGTCGTTTGAGCTGGTTTTTACAAGGGCTTTGTTGCCCGAAATAAGCACACAGAGCAGGTCGTGGAAGCCCACCATTGGTATATTACCGGCCATCACCAGCCCCACTTTTCTAGGTGGGCGATCGGGGAAGTTGTATGCTGACGCCCATTTTTCCAGCTTGCCTTTTTCAAGATAGCTCAATACGCCCTTCCAGGCCCGGTCGAGATTGGCACGGGTAAACCATGGGTTTTCAATAGCAGCTTTTTTGAAAAGGGCATCCAGGGCTGTATTTTCGATGTTTTTTAAATAATCTCCCAGGGCGCTCAGGGCACTTACTCTTTCTGCTAATGTCATTATCAACTTTCTTTTATGCTTTGCAAAAATAATTGGAACAGAAACAATCCGTTTCTACTTTTGTTACTTTAAAAATAGAACGTAGAATTTTTAAGTAGGTATCGAGATATGGCTATAATGATCACCGACGAGTGCATCAACTGCGGAGCATGCGAGCCCGAGTGCCCTAATACCGCTATATACGAAGGTGGTGTGGAGTGGACCTGGGCCGGCGGTACGAAACTCACGCAGGTGGAATTGGAAGATGGTACAGTGGTGGACGGTAATGAACCCCAGCAGCCGTTTTCCGACGAGTTTTACTATATAGTGTCTCAAAAGTGTACTGAGTGTACCGGTTTTCACGAAGAACCACAGTGCGCTGCTGTATGCCCTGTGGATTGTTGTGTAGACGACCCCGATTATCGTGAAACAGTAGAAGAGCTGGAAGCAAAAAAAGCGTGGCTTCACGACGAGTAGGCTATTTTGTTGAAGTGGTAGAGATGAAGAAGCCCTGGCAATAGTTCTCTTGCGGAGGCTTTCCCAATACTAATTTTGCCTTAGGTCATTTTGGCTCTTTTGATGAGGTATTCGCTAAGAATCTTGTCAAAGTCGTCGTTGATATCTGCTTCGATCAGGTCTATTTTAAATTGCCCGCACCGAAGCTTTAAGTCTTGCAGAAAACTTGCCACTGCTTTTTGGTATTGTTGCTTTACCTGTGAGGGAGTGAGCTTGATTTTTTCACCTCTTTCCAAATCCATAAACTCGTAGGGACGGTCTTCGAACAAAAACTCCTGCTCGGTAGTTTTGTCGGTTACATGAAACAGCAGCACCTCGTGCCGGTTGTGCTTCAGGTGTTGCAGTGCCGAAAAAATATCGGCTTGTGCTGAAACGTTTTGAAACATATCGCTGAAGATGATCACCAGCGAGCGCTTATGGATTTTTTCGGCCACCAGGTGCAGCACCTCGGCTACATTGGTTTTACGTTGCGACGGCGACGACTCCAGCAGGCTGTTTAGCTCAATAAACAATTTTTGAATATGCCCCGAGGTTGATTTTACCTGCGACTGCGACTCAATTTCCTCAGAAAAGGTAAACAGCCCCACGGCATCACGCTGCTTGTGGAGCAGGTAGGCCAGCGCCGCCGCGGCCAATACCGAAAATTTCATCTTCCCGTAGTTCTTTTCCGGGTAGTACATGGATGAGGAGTGGTCGAGTACAATGTAGCAGCGCAGGTTGGTTTCTTCCTCAAAGCGCTTCGTATACAGGCGCTCGGTTTTGGCGTAAACCTTCCAGTCGATATGTCGTGTGCTTTCACCTGTGTTATAAAGGCGGTGCTCGGCAAACTCCACCGAAAAGCCATGGTACGGCGATTTATGCATGCCGGTTATAAATCCCTCTACCATTTGCCTGGCCAAAAGCTCCAGGCCGCCAAACTCTTTTATCTTATTCAGGTCTACCTTCATCAGTTAAGTTGTTACGCAATTCATTGCCGGTAAAAATATCGACTTCCAAAGATCGGCCGGGGGTTTTGCGGACATCAATTTCGTCGTCAAGTAAAATGTATTTTTTTGCATATCCCAATTCCTCGTGTAGTAAAAATTGGCACGTATAGCGCCTCAAAAATCTTTTTGATAGGGATAAAGGTTGTAAGAGTGGAACTATTTGCCGTATATTGAGTAACGAATCGGAAGTGTCCTTAGTGGTGTTTTTCAGATAAATTTTTATTTTTGACCAAACCTAAACCGGAATCAAGTGGAAGAGAACAAGGATAAAGGTAGAAGCGAAGTGTATTCGGAGAAAGTAAGGGCCGGTAAGCGGACGTATTTCTTTGACATTAAGTCCACAAAATCAAATGACTATTACCTTACAATTACCGAGAGCAAACGAAGGTATAAGGATGATGGTTATTTCTACGAAAAACACAAGATTTTCCTTTACAAGGAAGATTTTGATAAGTTTTTGAGCGCACTGAATGAATCAGTTAATCACGTGAAGACAGAACTACTGCCCGGAGTTGATTTTTCGCAGTTTGAAAACAGGGTAGATGTAAGTGTTGAAGATGACGAAGCAGACGACGATACTGAACTAAAATGGGAGTGATCTGAAGTCACGTTTTTCTGCAATATAAAAGCCCTTTTAAAATAGAGGGCTTTCTTTTTTTATTCCGTACATGATAAAACGACTGATAATATACCTGCTGGTAATTGCCGCCCTGCTAATATGGCTTAGCTGGTATTTCTCCAATATTTTCACTTACCTTATCATTTCACTCGTGCTGGCTACGCTGCTAAGGCCGCTTACCAACGTAATTAGCCGTGTGCAAATTCTGAATGTAAGGGTGCCACGGTCGCTTGCCATTGTAGTTTCGTTTACCACTGTGCTGCTGCTGGTCATTTCTTTCGTTTTACTTTTTATCCCGCTGTTTTCCGAGCAGGTAAAGATTCTTTCCGAGATCGACTACGACAATGTGCTTGAGGCGGTTAGCCAACCGTTGATCAGGCTGGAAAGTTTTTTGATTGAAAATGAGCTTACCACCCAAAGCGAGGGATTTCTGATGGCATCTATCAGAGGCAGCGTGTTGGGGCTTCTTACCGAGGTAGACTTCAGCCTGCTCATCAATAGCCTTATATCCCTTACGGGGGGCTTTTTTGTGGGTTTTATGGCTGTAGCTTTCATAACTTTTTTTCTGCTGCTTGAAAACGGCCTGTTGCGCCGGCAGATTATTGGCATGATCCCAAACCAGTATTTTGAGGTTTTTATTGCCGCCATGTTTAAAATCGAAAAGCTCCTGAGCAACTACCTCATTGGTTTGCTTTTCCAAATGGCAGCCATTTTCACCATTGCATCGCTCGGGCTATCTATTTTAGGGGTAAAATACGCACTTACTATTGCCGTTTTTGCGGCAGTAGCCAACCTTATTCCCTATCTGGGGCCGATTTTGGGAGCTGGTTTCGGCATCGTAGTAGGTATCTCAACCTCGGGTTTTCACGACTTTTCCTCCGGAGTATGGCTGCTTGTAGTGAAGATCCTTTCAGTGTTTGCCGTGGTGCAGGTTACCGATAATGTGCTGCTGCAACCGCTAATTTTCTCGAAAAGTGTAAAAGCACATCCGTTAGAAATATTTGTTATTATCTTTGCCGGCGCAACAATTGCGGGTATTCCTGGGATGATTGCGGCGATTCCGTTTTACACCATTTTAAGGGTGTCGACTCTCGAGGTGTATGCCGGATTTAAAGGATACCAGATATTCAAAAAATAAACTTAAAACAACTTAATGGGATTGCAATGCGGGATTGTGGGTCTTCCCAACGTGGGAAAATCTACGTTATTTAATGCGCTTTCCAATGCAAAGGCCGAAGCAGCCAATTATCCTTTTTGTACCATAGAGCCTAACGTGGGTGTAATTACAGTGCCCGACGAACGCCTGCAGAAGCTGGAACAGCTGGTAAAGCCGGAAAAGGTGATTCCGACAATTATCGAATTTGTGGACATAGCGGGCCTGGTAAAAGGTGCGAGCAAGGGCGAAGGGCTCGGTAATAAATTTTTGGCAAACATTCGCGAAGTGGATGCCATTATACACGTGGTGCGCTGCTTTGAAGACGACAACATTGTGCATGTATCAGGCCATGTAAATCCGGTGGCTGATAAAGAAGTAATCGACACTGAGTTGCAGCTGAAAGACCTGGAGTCGGTAGAAAAAAAGATTTTGAGGGTGGAAAAAACCGCAAAGACGGGGGACCCTAAAGCACGTAAGGAGTTGGCAATACTTGCCGATGTAAAAGCGCACCTGGAAAAAGGCAAGAACGTGAGAACGTTCGAAATTAGCCCTGAAGACATGGGTGCAGTAAGCGACCTGCAACTGCTTACACTTAAGCCGGTAATTTATGCGGCCAATGTAGATGAAGGCTCACTGCCAAACGGCAACGAATGGGTAGAAAAGCTGAGGGCCTCGGTGGCGGATGAGAACGCGGAAATTGTGGTTCTGTGCGCTGCTATTGAGTCGCAGATTGCCGAGTTGGATGACATGGATGAACGCTCATTATTTCTTGAGGAATATGGGCTAAAAGATTCAGGATTAAACCGTTTAATCAAAGCTTCATACAATATTCTCAATCTTATTACGTATTTTACAGCAGGAGTAAAGGAAGTAAGAGCCTGGACAATTCGCAAGGGTTGGAAAGCTCCGAAAGCTGCTGGTGTAATTCACACAGACTTTGAACGTGGCTTCATCAGGGCTGAAGTAATCAATTTCGACGACTATACAAAATATGGCTCGGAGCAGGCTTGTAAAGAAGCCGGCAAGGTAAACATTGAGGGTAAAGAATATGAAGTGCATGATGGAGACATAATGCATTTTCGATTTAATGTCTAAAAAATTATTATTTTTAGACTGGGAAAACATTTTATGTCGTGAGGTAGTTTTCCTGTGAAAATTAATTAGTTAACAATTAAAAAGGAGTGGGTTGCCCATTTCACTTTTTATATAAAATAGATCAAGTTGAGGGTACGTATCATTTTTCAGGTAAAGAATAAGGGCGGTTACGTCCCTTTTCATCATCAATATTTGCTTGCCCAACTAATTAAAGGGATGCTGGTGAAGGGAGGTGAGAAGGAGTTTATAGACTACGCTTTTTACAACTTCAGCGGACTTAAAGGGCAAACAAAAATTAGCCGGCAGGGGTTGCACTTCTACAGCAGAAGGGTGACGTTGGTACTTTCGAGTACCAATCAGGCGTTTATCAACTACTTCTTGCGGGTTTTGTTTACCTTCCCCAAAATAGATATTGGCAACCTTATTTTAACCCCTGAGGGAGTGGAATTGGAGGAGCAGCCTGAGCTTTCGGATGCCACCCGGTACATTTGCATATCGCCTATAGTGGTTCTTCAGCCGTCGCTTTATGATGCTGAAGCTAAAAAATTTATTTCTCCCGAGACCGATGTCTTTTCCGACCTGTTGTTCGAGTCCACCATACAGCGGATGGAGGAGTTCGGTGCCGATCCCCGCAAAATCGAAGGCATCGGGAAATTTCAGCTGGTGCCCGACGAAGTCTACCTTAACAAGATAAGGGAGTCGCAGAAGAAGTTTGCCCGGATTTACCCCATGTACGACCAGGATCTCAAGTACGAGATAAGAGGTTATACATTTCCGTTCACACTTTATGCCCCTAAAGAGGTTCAGGAGTTTATTTTTATCTGCGGGTTTGGTCAGTTTTGCCACAAAGGCTTTGGAATGCTGGATATTGCCAATGCCGACCCAAGCAAAAGGGCAGTGGCTTACGAGTTTGCCGAAACAGTCTAGTTAATTTCGTGAGGGGCCGTTGTGAATGATAGCCTTGTAGCCCACAAGGCGGTCGTTAAATGTGCCAGGCAAGCGGAAGTACACAAAAATCTCGTATTGGTTTTCAGCCTGAAAGTTGTACCCCTCAAATAGATAAGGGTCAACGTTTTCCCCCTTAGCCAGGTACATGTAGTTGTAGTAACCTTGCTTAAGAAGCAGCGAGGTTGTGTAAAGGCCGGATGGCGCATCAAAAGTCATTCGGTTTTCAGGTTGTTTGGTCCAGTCGTTGAAGGCGCCAACCACATATACGTCACCGGTTTCAAGCTCATCCGCCTCCAAAAAGAACATCACCTTTACGTATTCTGTCTGTAAGTCGCTGGTGTTTGGTTCTACAGAAGCTGTGAAGTAGTTGCCGTTGAGGTCTTGCATGCGGCTGTAGGGCTCTCTTAACCGGGGCCTGTCGCGGGCTAGAAAAGCCCTGATCTCCCTGTCATTCTTTTCGATCGAAGCTACGTTGCGGCCATTGTAGCTGATTGCGCGGGTATCGAAAAAACGAAATTCACGGGTTGCTTTAAAATTGTTGAGCAAAGTGAAGTTTCTGTATTCCAGATACCCCTGGTCTTCTCTTATGAGCGTGGGCTTGAGACCGGTGATGGCGTTGTCCCATCTTTGATTTTGCCGCAGCACAACCTTGAAGTCGTTGTACGGATTGGAAGACGGTACGGAGCCATAATTGACTGCGAATTCGACCTGATGGTTTTCTTCACGCACCTGCACGTTCGACGAAATATTAACGTCGGGTTCTATAGCCACTGCACCCTCAAAAACCATAAACCGTCTGCTTAGTACTATATCAGCTTTGTTGTTGCCATTGTACACTACAACCACATAATTGCCCGACTTCTTAACTTTAGGCAGCTCAAGGGTGTATTGGGTATACGGAATTACCGTACTTTGCGAATAAGCGTAGTCGTTAACCGGCAGCGCATTGTATTCGCCTAAAAATTCAATGTCGGTGAGGGCCGACTGCTCCCAATCCGCATTGCAGTTGATTAAATAGGCGTTGTATTGTTTAAAATCGCTAAGAATTTCGTCGAATTGCAAAACAAGCGGTGTTGATTGCTCAATATGCACGATAGGCGGCAACATTTTGTCCTCGGGGCGGCCGCTTCCGGGGAATAGCCGAACCGTTCGTATGTTTGTATCGTATGTTCTGTCGGCTAGTTGCAGCACGGCATTCGAAGTGCTGGAGGCAGTCTGCTCAAGAGGTGCACAACGTACGAAAGCTGAGCAGAGAAGTAGAAAATGAATCTGGGATTTGAAAATTTTCATCGATGGCCTAACGAAATCATTGGCAATTCATTTCTGCAAATCTGCACAATTCCAACTTTTTTAAAAGAACCTGTGTCATAAAATTCGAACACCTAAACCAAAATCCTGCTGGATGCCTACTGATGAGGAATTGATTGAGGGATGTGCCCGGGAAGATCGACACATGCAATACCTGCTGTATCAGAAATACAGTAGTCAGATGTATTTGATTTGCCTTCGGTACTGCAAAATGCAACAGGAAGCAGAGGACGTACTCCAGGAAGGCTTCATCAAGGTATTCAATCACATTAAAACCTTCAGAAAAGAATCTTCTCTTTTTTACTGGATAAAGCGAGTAATGATCAACACAGCCTTGAACCATCAGCGAAACAAGCTGTATATGTATCCGATGGTGGATGTTGCCGACCTCAAACAGCAGTCGAATGCACCGGATCTGCTGGCGGGTCTTCAGCTCGAAAATCTGCTGGAGCTTATACAGCAGCTACCCACCGGGTGCCAGACGATCTTTAACTTGTATGCCATAGAAGGATTTAAGCATCATGAGATTGCCGATATGTTGCAGATTACGGAAGGCACTTCGAAGTCGCAATATGCAAGAGCGAAGCAGTTGCTTCAGGAAAAATTAGAAAAACTAGAAAGCACAAATTATGGAAGCCGCAGATAACAGAGAGCATTTCGAAAATCAGTGGCGGCAGGCTTTTAGCGAAGCGGGCGTTACGCCACCACCAATGGTATGGCACAAAATAGAAGCCACACTGGCCACGCAAAAAGAAAGTGGATATAGGAAGACGATATTTTATTACCGCATGGCTGCAGCAGCTATGGCCATTGTAGCTGCAGGGCTTGGAGCAGTATTGTTTTTTAATACAAAGGAGCCGGCAGATACCGATTTCCGGCTGGCATCGGAGTCCGCTGTTTACAGCAACAGAACCGCAGGGGAGGAGCCTGCAGCAGTGGCCGGCAATCGACCCGAAAACGTGAAGGAAAACGGTGACAAGACGGCAGCATCCAACAGTGAAGCAGTTGCCGGAGAGAAGGCTACTACGAAAGTGAAAAAACCACAAGAAAGTGAGAATGACCAAAACAAAGCATTTACACCCGGTTTGCTTGCGGCCAGCGAAGATACAGAGGAAGGGGATGCGCCAACGGGAGGCTTTGAAGGCGCCGATGCTGAAAACGCTACGGGGTTCCCGGAGCGAATGATCGCTTCCCGAGAGGTTTTGGGTGAAATTGAACCTGTAGGTGTTGCGGAGCTTTCGAGCGGTATAAAACCACTCAAGGTGTCGCATATATACAGTGTGGCCCGTGTGGTGGTGCCTGGCAAGGAAAAAAATGCAGAGCAGCCATTGCTCGCCAGCCTCGGTGTAGGGGCAGGCGCTTTCGATCCCAACTACAGCTTCAGAACAGAGGGCAGCAGCAGATTGTTTAACACAGCAACTACTGCCGACGCGCTGGCGTTTGCTCCGGCGGGCGCAGAGTCGGTTTCGGAGTTTAACGCATACAATGGCCTGCCTCAGCGGAATATGCGCCCTTACCAGGAGACGAACAGCCAGGGTGGGACGTTCTCTGTGGGAGGCGGAATAGGGAAGCGGGTGTTTAAAAAGCTGCTGGTACATGCCGGATTGTACTATGGCAGATTCAATAGTGGCGGCTCAACCAACCTTGTGCTGAGTGATAGTACTACCAACAGGCGGTATGCTGTGAACCAGGCGACATTGCACAATGCCGAGGTAAAAAATGTGTACAGTAACGGCAAGTTTTCTTACCAGGGAGAATCTGCAGAATTGAGCAACAGGTACGAATTTTTAACGGTGCCGCTAAAAATGGGATTCATTTTGCTGGACGGGCGCACAGGCTTGATTTTAAATACCGGCCTGTCGGGCGAGGTGTTTTTGAGCAATAAGGTGCAGGTGAGTGGCGAAGGCATTGAAGACACGAAAACCAAGGCAGGGGAGAACTCGCCTTATAAAAACGTATATTTCAACGGTACACTTGGGTTGGAGGTAAATTACCAGATTGCAGCCAACTACAAGGTGGTGTTTGAGCCGTACTACCGGCATGCACTCACTACGTTCACAAAAAACAGCGAGGGCCTTACAAGCTCACCGCGGATATGGGGTGTGCAGGCGGGGTTGAGATACGAACTGCGCTAAGACACCTTTCCAACCAAGTAGTGTGATAAGGGGTCCATTGTTCAACTACTACTACAATACGCCATGAGAACAAAATTTATCAGCAAAGAAGGGCAGGACATCATCAAGATCACCATCATTACTGTTGTTGCCCTGTTTATTGTTGGGTTTATCTCTACGGGATGTACCGACAAGTGTGAAGTAGACAGGCAGTATACCTACTACAAGCCTGTGTTTCAGACAACGGAGGAGATCCGGTCTGCTGTTGCCGTTGAAAACCCCAGGACAGTTGATCAGCCGGGTAAGATCTATTACAAAGGCAGCACGTTGTTTATTAACGAGGTGGGTAGCGGCGTGCATGTTATCGACAACGCCAACCCCCGCGCACCCCGCCAAGTAGCATTTGTGAACATACCCGGCAACTTCGACATAGCGGCCAAAGGTGACTTTCTGTACGCCGACAGCTATATTGATCTGTTGGTGTTTGATATTTCCGACGTGTCTGCAATAAAGCTGGTACACAGGACGGAAGGTGCCTTTCAAAACTTTGGCAATTTGCCTTTCGGTTTTGATTCGTCAAGCGGTGTAGTTACTACATTGGAGGCGGCGACAGTGGAAGAGGTAACCGAGTCGGATTGTTCTTCAGCAAGCATATACTATACTGATGGACCGCCCTTTGCCGGAGCGTCGTCGGAACTTATGCGGATGGATTATGTAGCGACACCCGCCAGTGCGGCATCGCCCACCCAGGATAGCGGCGTCGGCGGATCTATGGCCCGCTTCGCCATTTACCAGGATTACCTGTACACTATTGACGTAAGTTCGCTGTACCTTTTCAACATCTCCAAGCTCGACGAGCCGGTAAGTGGGCCTGCCATAGAGGTGGGCTGGGGAATAGAAACGCTCTTTCCTTACCAGGATAAGCTTTTTATTGGCGCTAACAATGGTATGCATATTTTTGACAATGCTAATCCGGAGGCTCCGGAGCTTTTGTCTACCTATGCACATATTCAAAGCTGCGACCCTGTGGTGGTTGAGGATAATTATGCGTATGTTACGCTACGCTCGGGAACTGAATGCCAGGGATTTACCAATCAGCTGGAAGTGATCGACATCTCCGATCTGCGCAACCCGAAACTATACCAAACCTATACCATGCAAAACCCACATGGACTGGGTGTTGATGGCAAATGCCTCTTTATTTGCGAGGGCGAGTTTGGTTTGAAGCTATTCGATAAATCGGACCTCACAAAGATCGACGAAAATCTGGTAGTGCATTTTGAGAACTTGCATGCATTTGATGTGATTCCGCTCAATGGTATATTGTTGATGATAGGAGAGGGTGGCTTTTACCAGTATGAGTATGATTGCGAAGGAAAGCTGGAACTGCTGAGTAGCATACCGGTGCTCTCCCTGTAAAAACTTAGAATGAAATTTTCCATCATTTTCATAAAAAAGGGATGGCTTCTGTGGAGCTGTCTCTTTTGCTTTATTGCAGGAGAGGCTTGCGTAGGTCAAACCCTTTTGAAGGACAAGGCGAGGGTGAAGAACCTGGGCGTACTTAAGGGTAATATTTTGAGCTACGATGCGAGTAGCCGGCTCATTATTGTTCGCGAAAATGGAGATACACTTTACCTTCCTTCTGACAAGGTAATGAGTGTGAAGGTGATGAATGCGCTCAAAGTAAAAGAAAAGGGGGACTTTTGGCACTCAGCTGAAATTGGTTTTAATTGGGGCAAGCCCAACACCTATAGTTCTGTGACTCCGGCGCCTTACCTGGAGAGTAACCATGCGTACGTGGTAAACCGGTTTGTGCAGCCGGGAGTCGGTGTAGGGTACCAACTGCAGGACAGATTTCATATGATGCCGGTTTTCGCGAGTATTACCGGCGATCTGACCCCCGACCGGAACACCTGGTTTTATTTTACCAACATTGGCTACGGGTTTGTTTGGGAGCGCACACACTGGGGGGATTTTATGCGGCAGTACGATGAGGTGAATGGAGGTTTTCTCTGGCACTTCGGAGGGGGAATCAGAATTCTGGGGCGCAACAATACAACCTACCTGAAAGCCGGATTCAAAATGCAAAAAGCTCAAATGGATCAGTCGGACTGGTGGGGCAATGGCCACACCTTTGTTGAAAGAACCTTCCGAAAGTTCTATTCAGGCGTAGCATTTGCGTTCTAGTGGACCTTTGGCCCTCTTTGTAGTGGGTGGTTTGTGGCCAGCCGGCGATACCTCCACCACTCACCTTATTCCCCTTATTTTAAAGCCATAGGCATTATCCTCAAACTTAGCGAAGTCAAAATTGCGGATAGGCAATTATGCTAATCTATATGTAAGTATTTTACATAAGCCGTATGTGAGAATCAGTTTTCACCCTTTATTTTTGAGGCCGTTTACCTGATCTAATCGTGTACCTGAATGGAAAAGATTAAAGCGCTTATTGAGAGTGAAAAATTTCAACACTTTATTGTTGCACTTATTGTTTTAAACTCCATCACCATTGGCTTCGAAACCTCCCCGGCTGTGCTCGAAGTAACTGGCGACTGGCTCTTTGTACTGGACAATTTGATTCTCGGCGTGTTTGTGGTGGAGTTAGCTGTGAAGCTGTTGGCTTATAAAGGCCGTTTTTTCAAAGACGCCTGGAATATTTTTGACCTTTTCATTGTGATTATTGCGCTTATCCCTTCAGCCGGGCCACTTTCGGTCCTTCGTACGCTTAGAATCCTGCGAACCCTTCGCCTGCTCAAGAATGTGCCAAAGCTACGTCTTATTATTGAGGCCTTGCTGAAATCGATTCCAAGCATTGGCTGGATTGGCGTGCTTGTAATGGTGATTTTTTACATTTTTGCCGTAATAGGCACCAGCCTGTATGGAGAGCAGTTTCCGCAATACTTCGGTAATCTTGGAGCTGCCATGTTTACGCTGTTCCAGGTAATGACGCTTGAAAGCTGGGCTTCCGGTATTGCCCGCCCGGTAATGAGCGAAATACCCAACGCATGGGTGTTCTTTGTGCCATTTATACTGCTGGCAACCTACACCACATTGAACATCTTCATTGCCATAGTGGTAAACACCATCAACGAGCTAAACCATCAGGACCTGGTAGAGGAAGAACAACGCTTGAAGGCTTTTGTGCACGATGAGCATAGCGAGCTCCAGTATACGCTCAATCAGCTTAGGAAGCAGCTGGATAGAATCGAAAAAAAGATGAAAAAGGCTGATTCCGAGCCTTATCTGTAGGGCGCCTATTTGCCAAAGGCCATGTCTACAAGCGTGTTTACGGTTTTCCAGTTGCGGGTAGTAGCACCCACTTTTACCTTGTTTTCAAAAAAGTTGTTGTGGATTTTGGTTCTGCCGTACCCGTTCGGGCAGTAAACGTATACCTCCAGATTGTGAACAACAAACCTGTCGGGGGTGAAATCGTAACCACGCAGCTTGTCTAACTGCGACTGTGCCGGCATTTTATCCAGAAAGGTCACATGCAGCTTGTCTTCCTCTATTCCCTTTTCTTTCAGGAACGGGTTGGAGGTCAGTACAGCGCTCATTTGTTCAGCTGTACGAATGATTACGGGTACTTCGAAGCCAAAATGGCCGGCTATTTTACTTTCTATTTGGCTGATGAGTACCGGCGCACTTTTTTCTGCTGATTTGAAAATAACATTGCCGCTTTGAATGTAAGTGGCTACGTCGGTATATCCCAGTGACTGATAGAGAGCAAGTAGCTCTTTCATCGGCACCTTTTTTTGTCCGCTTACATTGATGCCACGAAGAATGGAGATGTAGGTTATCATTTCAGAAAACAGGTGTGGTTGGTATCGCGAATTTAACTTCTTTGTTGAATCAGCACACACAAAACGGCCATAATTCGGGGAGTGTTCATTGGAGGCCGCTTTTCCTTACCCAAGTTTCTGATGCTAAGTTATTGACAACATGGAAGATAGATAATTTTTTGGCATGAATCGTGCGACTAGCGGGGCTATCAACCTAATTTTTGAAACTCATGAAAACCAAATGGATGCTAGTATTTTTCGGTGCAACGCTTAGCGGATGTGTAAGCACCGGTGTCGTTTTTCAGGACGGCAAAACAGCGGGGAAGAACGGTAGCAGTGCCGCAATTGGCATCTCTTACAATTTGACGCCTGGTTTTACCTCGGACACTGTGCTGCAAGAGGTTGAACTGGATCCCTTTCAGGTACCTGCACCCTGGATTTCATTACAAGGGCAGTACGGCGTAACCGAGAGGCTGGATGTAGGAGGAGGGGGAGGCATCGGATTGCTGGCTGCCGGGCTTGGCGCTTTTACAAAGCTGGCACTGCTGCCGAACGACCAGCGTTTCAACGTGTCTGTTTATGGTGCAGTGGCCATTAGCTTTTCAAACGACAAGGTGGAAAATGCAAATCTCTCCTTTAAACAGGTGCAAGCGGGTTTGCCATTCAGTTTGGAGGTATCCAAAACAAACACCCTGGTGCTGCAGCCGATGTACAGCCACGACTACTACAAAGTGAAGGTGAGCGACGAAACGGTTAATGAGGACCGTTTCGACGCCCATTTGCTCCATTGTGGCTTTGGGTATATCAGAAAGAACATCGACAATGAGCGTGAGATTTTCTACAATCTTACCATCAACTATTCGGCAGCGCAGCAAAAAGTTTATCCAACTTTCGGGGTGGCCATACGGCCGTAGCGGTTGTATTCCTGCTGCTAGTTTACAAGTCGATGATGTTTCGTATTTCTGCCGCTACTCGATGGCCATTGTTCATACTTCATAAAAAGTAAGACGTCAATTACCGGGTTTCATCGCCACTGGTTTTATGCTACTCATACCTGATACTCTCAATTGGGTTTGATACCGCTGCCTTATACGTCTTCAGGGTAATGGTAGCTATGGCAATAGCGCCTGTAAGCAAGCCACTTAGCACAAACAAGTGCAGGTTATCAGCCAGGGTGATGCGGTAAGCAAAGCCGTCGAGCCAGCCGTCGATAAAGTACCATGATAGAGGCACAGCAACCACAAACGCCGCGCCGATTAGCAGCATGTACTCTTTGGAAATAAGCCGCAGAATGCCCGCTCCTGATGCGCCCAATACCTTGCGGATGCCAAATTCCTTCTGCCGCTGCTGTGCCGTATAAGATGCAAGGCCAAGTATGCCCAATGCCGCGAGAAAGATAGACACGATGGAAAAGGATGAAAATACGCGGCTTTGGCGCTGTTCGTTGGCGTAGAGTGAGTTGAGCCTTTCGTCGAGGAAGGTGGAAATGATCGGGTAGCCCGGTGAGAGCCTGGCATACACGTCATTTACGGCATCGGCCCCCTCTCTCAGCATACCTGGCTTAATACGAATAGAAACCCGCCAGTTCGATTCGCCATTAAGTAGAATTAGCGGTTCAATGGGATCTTTGAGCGATGAAAAATGGTAGTCGGAAACCACCCCAACGATCCGCCGCTTTACATCGAGCCAGCCAGGCATAGCCACCAGCTTTCCAACAGCTTCCTCCGGCTGCAACCCAAGCTCTTCAAGGCCTTTTTCGTTCACAATTACCCCTTGTTCTTCCTCCGACTTATAATCTTTCGAAAAATTTCTACCCGCTATTAGCTTCAAACCAAATACATCCAGGTAGTTGTCATCTACTATTACAATCCGCATGCGTGTATTCACTTCACCTCCGTCTAGCTCTACCGCGGTGGCGTCGTGGTAGCCTCCCGGCTCGCCCGACATGAACGTTACCCCCTCGATGGCATGATGCGACATAAGTTCTTTCACGAAGGTTTCTTCATGCTGGCGCAGCTCCAAGCTGTTGCGGATTATCATCACTGCTTCTTTATTAAAGCCGAGTTCTTTTTCCGACATATACCTGATCTGCTGCAGTACCAGTAGCGTGAGGGAGATCATGCAGATGGAAATAATAAACTGCGTCACAACCAACCCCTTTCTGAGGAACAGGCTGCCTCCTTTTACAAGCCCCTTGCCTTTGAGTACGGCTGCAGGCCTAAAGGAGGAAAGGAGCATGGCCGGATAGATACCCGAAAGCGCAAGTACCGCAACAACCAGCACACCGAGAAAAATGAGCACCCGGGGCTGCAGCCAGTTGTAGGTAACCTCGAGTTCAAACAGGCTGTTTAGCCAGGGCCGGAGACTTGTGCTGAGCAGCACCGACAGCCCAACAGCCAGAAAAACAATGAACAGGCTCTCGCCGAGAAACTGCAAAACCAGCCTGCCTTTTTCTCCTCCCAGAACCTTCCTGATGCCCACTTCCTTTGCCCGCCTGAATGACTGCGCGATGGACAGATTGACGTAGTTGAAACAAGCAATGAAAAGAATGCCTAAGCCCACAACAATCAGAATGTAGATGGTTTTGATATCGCCATGGCGGGCCGGATCGTATCGTGTTTCGTTATTGAAGTAGATGTCGGTAAGGGGTTCGAGCAAAACGTCGATTCTGGCACCGCTTTTTTTGAAGTTATCGCCCAGGTATTTGTCAATAAATTGTGGCAGCTGGCTGTTTACATTGGCGGCAATTTCGGGCGTTTCAATTCGCAGGTAGGTAAAAAGCGAATTGCCCAGCCAGTTGTCGAACCACTCCTCCCGCTCGTAGAAGGCAATAGGGATCACAAAATCGAACTTCAGGTGCGACTTGCCGGGTGGTGTGCCTAAAATGCCGGTAACCATAAACGGAAATCTGTTGGAGATGGTGAGTGTCTTCCCGATAGGGTTTTCGTCGCCAAAGTACTTCTTCGCAAGCTCTTCGGAGAGTACTATAGAGTTTTGCTCGCGAAGCACCTGGTTGGCCCGCCCTTCTTTGAGAGGAAAAGAAAAGAAAGTGAAAAAGTTGGGGTCGGCCAATAGACCGTTTGGCTCCATAAATTTTTTGTCTTCGTAACTCACGAGGAAGTCGTCAGGTTGGGCCCTGGTTACTTCTTGTATCGCTTCGGGGAAATCGAGCGCAAAGGCCTCGGCGTAGGGCGCTGCCGTTACCCCGATGGTGTAGGGGGTTCCGTTGATGGCCGACGTGCGGATGGCGCGGTAAATCTTGTGGGCTTGGGTGTGAAACTGATCGGTGCTGAGTTCGGCGCTAATGTAAAAGTAGAGAAAGAAAACGCACACCAGCCCGATGGTGAAGCCGCTAAGATTGATGAGTGTGCTGCTGCCTTGCCTGGCAAGATTGCGCACCGTGAGAAGTGGGTTAAAGATAAACATGCTGCCTTTTTTGCTTTTGGTAAATGACCTGAGTGTGCTTGGCCTTAGGTACTTTACTACTTCGTACCAGTAAGCCAGCGGAGAAAATATGCTTGTGTTGTTGTTGCAGACGTAGAATTCATAAAGGTTCCCCTCAATTTCCTCAATGAGCTCTTCGCGGCACAGCCACCTGATGATGCTGAGCGACAATGGTGGAGGGGAAGTTTTTTTAACCGACATATCCAAACTTCAATGCATAGGAGGGAACCTGGCTCCAGAGATTCTGCCGCATTTCCTTTACCTCATTCAGTACCGCTTTGCCGGCGGCGGTAAGCTGATATATCCGCTTGCGACGACCGCCCCGCTCGGTGGTAGCACCCTTCATTTCCGACTCCAGAAATCCCTTGTCTTCCAGCCGGGTAAGGGTGGCGTGCAGTGCGCCCATGGCTGTGTTGCGGCCGGTTTGGTCGAGCAGGTTTTCCTTTATTTTGATTACGTAGGCCTCGTCCTGCAATACCAGCACGATCAGTAATACGAGTTCTTCAAATTCTCCCAGGTTAGTTCCCTTCATTAGTTTCTATTTTGCATGATGTGTACGAAGGTAGTAAATTATTTGTTTCATGAAAATAGAAAGAAATAGAAAGCTTATTGTTTTTGCTCCCGGATTGGCTCGTTAATTCGGTTGGTTGTGATTTAGAACGTTCAATTAATGAGATTATAATTTGGAGATTTACGCCGGGATAATTAGTGTTAGGGTTGCTACCAACAAAAAACTTATGGCCAATACCTATCACCAAATGTACATTCAGACTGTTTTTGCGGTAAAATATCGTGCAGCTGTTATTGAAAAACCGTGGAGAGCTAAATTGATGTCCGTCATCGGAAATCTCATTAACGAAACTGGGTGTAAATGCATTATCGTAAATGGCGTCGAAGACCATGTCCATTGCTTTTTTGGTCTGAAACCGGCCATTGCTGTTTCTGAGGTGATGAAAGTCGCTAAGGCCAAGTCTTCAAAGTGGGTTAATGAAAATGGGATACTGCGACATCGTTTTGAATGGCAGGTGGGATTTGGAGCATTTTCTTATAGTAAGTCACATATAGAAGCAGTATTCCGGTACATCAAAAACCAGGAGAGGCATCATGCAAAGCAAAGTTTCCGAGCGGAGTATGTCGAAATGCTGAATAAATATGGGATAGAGTATAATGACGAGTATCTCTTTGATGATTTGATTTAGCAGCGCCATAGAAATCGCCATAGATTGAAATCTATGTCGATAAGATGCACTGTGCCGCTGGCACTGTTTGCGCCATAGATTGAAATCTATGTCGATAATATGGATCGTGCCGCTGGCACTCTTTGCAGGCTGCAGCTTTTTGTTGGTTGTCCCGGCTGCAGCTAAGTGGCATGGGCTGGATCTATATTTTGCCTTTGG
>CBFGTI010000020.1:0-57200 GCA_965651695.1 uncultured Imperialibacter sp.
ACTATCAGACTGATTTTTAGCCATCTGTGTGGCTGATGCAGTAATTCAAATTAAAGATTTAGAATTAATGAAATAATGCAATAAATTCGAGGTTTGAGAAAGACCAAAAACTAATAACTATGAAAAACCTCAGACCACTTCTTTTACTGGCTGTTATCCCCTTTGTTGTTTCCTGCAGCTCGGGCGACAAGAAAGCTTCTTCAGCCGAAGAAGCCACAAAGGAAACCGCCGTGGAAAAGGTAGAAAAAGAGTTTAATTACCCAATACCAACCTCATTTGAAGTAACACAGATGTTGCAGGATGCTGAAGCGGGGTACGTACTTGGCATTACTAACGATCCTGAGAACGCCGACGAGTATGTTACCGGATATAGCAAAGCCGTAAACCTGGGTGTATATGGTGCCGACCTCAGCTACGCCAGTACATACAATCGCCAGCAGGAAACAATGGATTTTTTAAATGCGTCGCGCAAGCTTATCCAGAGCCTCAATATTTCTTCAGGTTTCAATATGGAGCTGGCCAGAAGGGTGGAAGATAATCTTCAGAACAAAGACTCCCTTATCAACATTATTACAGAGGGATTTTATGAGACTTATACCTTTCTCAATCGCAGCTCTCAGGAAAGAACTTCACTTCTTGTTGTTGCCGGTAGCGTGGTTGAAGGTCTTTATATTTCATCCAATCTTGTAATAAGCAGCGGCTACGACCAGAAGTTACTCGATGTAGTTGCAGCACAAAAAAGTCATATTTCCAAGCTCGTGGAGTTGCTCGACCAGTTTGCAGACGATGAGAACGTACAGCGGATACTTCCCAAGCTGAAAACCATTAACGACGCTTACGCAAATGTGGGCGAGCAGATGACAAAGGAGCAGTTTGACGGTTTGCAGAAAAATGTAGAGTCAGTGCGTGACGAAATTGTTACCCCTTGATCTTTTAAAAACTTATGAGTTAAAGCGGTAGCAGTACTACTTCCGCTTTAACTCTTTTTTTTCCTACACCTAGTTCTAATAAGCGTTTTTTCACTCACTCCCGGGTATGACCGAGTCGATCGTTAATGCACTTATGCACCTTTTCGCCATCATTGAGAGTGTGAAGGATGACGATCAGATTGACTCCGGAGAGCTTATTATAAGGCCTTACCTTACACGCAGCCTCAACAACCAGGAGCTTACCCAGGCTTACCTCGACCTCTATTACGACTATCTTTCCTTCTACAGAAACCAGCCGCACCCCTACGACGAAGAAACGGCACTGGCAACCGACGTAGAAAGCATTCTCCAGGTAACCAAAATTTGTAATCAGCTCAACCAGGAGTTGCTTCAGCATGAGCGCATTATTGTGTTCCTGCAACTTCTCGAGCTCATACAGGCCGACTTGAAAGTTACCAGCAGGGAAGAACAGTTTTTAATGCTGGTGGCCATGAACTTCAGCATTCCAACCAGGGAGATAAGCGACATCAAGGCATTTGTGCTTCAAAAAGACGGTAAGGGGATCGATAAGCAAAAGGCACTTATTATCGACAACCGAATGACCGAGTGGCCAGAAGAAATGGCCTGGATGATGCGTAAAAAGAAGGCTCCAGGAGCCACCGAATTTCACCATCTTTATGTGGAGAACATGTTCGGCCGTATCCTGGTGCTGCACATCTCGAGCATCAATACATTTGTATTTCGATACGATGGCCCACTGAACCTCTACGTGGAAAGCCACAGAATAGTGCCGGGTAAATCGTACCTGTTGAAACCCGGTGCCATTATCAAGGGAAAAACCATTCGGGCTATTTACGAAACAGAAATCACAAAGAAGTTTTTGGAGGAGAAGACACGTGGCCATATTGTGCTTTCGGGTCGCAACCTCACCTTCCACTTCAAAAATAGCGACAACGGCATTCACCCCTTCAACTTTTCAGAGGAGTCGGGTTCGCTGGTGGGTGTAATGGGAGGCAGTGGCGTGGGAAAGTCGACGTTGCTGAACCTGCTCAATGGCAAACTTGAGCCTACTGACGGCCGTGTTACGCTCAATGGCTTTAGCATGGAGAATGCCGCCCGGTACGGAATGATTGGCTTTGTGCCACAGGACGACCTGCTGATTGAGGAGCTAACGGTGTACCAAAACCTTTTCTTTAATGCTCAAATGTGCTTTAGCGATTTTACTAAGGAGCAAATAAGAGAAGTAGTCGATAAAGTATTGCGGGAACTGGACCTGTACGAAATTCGGAACCTGAGGGTGGGCGACCCACTTAATAAATCAATTTCGGGTGGCCAAAGGAAACGGCTTAATATTGCCCTCGAACTGCTGCGGGAGCCAGCTTTGCTGTATGTAGACGAACCCACGTCGGGGCTTTCTTCCATGGATTCGGAAAAAGTGATGTGGTTGCTCAAAGATCTTGCCCGTAAAGGAAAGCTGGTAATTGTGATTATTCACCAGCCGTCGTCGGAGATATTTAAACTATTCGACAAACTCTGGATTCTCGACAAAGGCGGCTACCCGGTTTACAACGGCAACCCCATCGATGCTGTAGTGTATTTTAAAAGCGCCAGCACACAGGTGAATGCCACCGAAAGCGAATGCCCGCATTGCGGAAACGTAATTCCCGACCAGATCCTTCAAATAATTGAGTCCAAAAAGATAGATGACGACGGCCAGCCAACGCCGGAACGGAAGGTGCTTCCCGAGGAATGGTATGGCAAGTACAAAGAAAATATTGAACCCAATATTCATCACCTTAAGCACGATACATCCATTCCAAAATCCCATTTCCGCTTGCCCGACTCATGGAAGCAGTTCATGATATTCAGCAAGAGGAATATACTATCCAAGCTTTCCAACCGCCAGTATATACTCATCAACCTGCTGGAGGCACCTATTCTGGTGCTCATTATGGGCTACTTTTCCAAATACAGCGGCCTTGATGGATACACCTTTGCCGACAATAAAAACTTGCCTGTATTCCTGTTTATGGCTGTGGTGGTAGCATTGTTTATGGGGATGTCGGTAAGTGCGGAGGAAATATTCAAAGACCGAAAAATTGTAGAGAGGGAGTCTTTCCTGAACCTCAGCAGGTTTAGCTACATCAATTCCAAAGTGTCTTTTTTATTTGCGCTGTCGGCGTTTCAAATGATGCTCTTCGTGGTTTTGGCTGCCTTTATACTCGACATCAGGGGCTTGGCCTGGCATTATTGGCTTATTTTGTTTTCTACCGCATGCTTTGCCAATATGGTGGGGTTGGCTATCTCCTCGGCCTTCAATTCCATCATTACCATCTACATTCTCATTCCCCTGATTCTCGTACCCCAGCTACTGCTCGGAGGCGCCATGATCAAGTTTGACGATATGCACAAGGCTATTACTAATCGGGTCTATGTGCCTTTTATTGGCGACGTAATGGCATCGCGATGGGCCTATGAGGCTTTGATGGTAACCCAATTCAAGAAAAATGAATACGAAAAACATTTTTTCGAGGCAGAAAAGAAAATAAGCACGGCAGCTTTTAATATTTCCCTTCGGATACCCGAGCTGGAAGCCATTACCAATTCGCTGATCAATGCCAGCGACAGGCAAACCGAGAGCTACGAGGTAAGGTTAAATATCCTGCGCAACGAGCTGATAAAGCTTTCTGCAAAGGCCGGTATTCCAGAATTTTCTTTCCTCACCAGTCTCACAGCGAAAGGCTTCAACGTCAACGTGGGTAAAAGCGCATTGCGGTACCTGGCGTCTCTCACAAAGCGATTCGAATATCTGCTGGATGATGCCACCAACGAGCAGGAAGGTATCTACAATGCGCTGGTGCGCTCTATCGGGAAAGAGGCTATCCTGGAGCTTAAAAAAGCTTCGTATAATGAAGCGCTGGCCGATATAGTGCTGAACCGCAATGAGCTGAAACTGCTTCAGTATGGCTCCGACCGGCTGACCCAGAAAAAAGACCCTGTCCTCATGGACCCCGACTCATCTATCGGCCGCTCTCACCTTTATTCCCCTGTTAAAATTATCGGAAGCCGAAAAATAGACACTTTCTGGTTCAATGTGCTGGTGCTGTGGTGTATGACGACCATTCTGTATTTGCTGCTGGTAAAAGACTTTTTCGGCAAAACTATCAAGGGCGTTTGGAAGCCCCGCTTAAGGAGGGAATAAGCTATGTGGTTTCCACACCGGTCACCCCCTTCCTACACTATCTCCTCAATCCTCACCTTCTTCCCCGCAAATACGAATTCATCGCCCACCTTCTTCCCTAACATGGCCTGTGCCACCGGTGCCGCGGGAGATATCACCAAATAAGTGTGGCCTTCCACGCCCAGCTTTCCGATGCTGATAGCAAGGAAATAGCTGGCCTCTTTGGTTTTGACAATGCTACCCAAACCCACCGCTGTTGCTTGCCTTTCAGTGTCTATCAACTTTAGGCTTTGCAATAGCTTTTGGGCTTCAGCCACTTGCGTGGTATTGTTTTCAATTTCAAGCTGCGCCATCGCTCTGCCGGTTTCGTACTTGTCGCCGGCACTGCTTTTGGTTTCCCCCCGGGCCGACTCCCGTGCACGATCAATGGCCTCCGTGGCGGCTGCTATTCTTGACTCCACATAGGAGAGGCAGGCAGAATAAAGCTGTTGTTTGATATTCATTTGTTTGTATTGGCTGAATTCCGCAGTGAAGGCGCCGGGCACAATTGCAGATTGGATGAAGTTTTTAATTTGTTTTGCAGTATAATTACCTTTACTCCGATTTTCAATGTTTGCTATGAAAGTTTTCAAAACCGCACTTTTTATTTTTTGTATGGCCGGATGCGCCAGTGTTCCGGCATTGGGGCAAGGCTACGATATCACCGTATCGGTAGAAGGAATGCAGGATACTGAAGCATACCTTGGCTACCACTTTGGCGATCAGAAGTTTTTGACCGACACTACGCAAGCAACGGCCCCCGGCACCTACCGTTTTACGGGCAAGGATCCGTTGCAAGCGGGTATTTACTTTCTCTACACGCCCAACTATTATTTTGAACTGATTGTAAAGGAGCAAAAGTTTGAGTTACAAACTACTAAAGCAGGCGCTTATAAAGATCTAAAGGTGACCAATTCCAGCGAGAACGAGATTTTTAAGGAATTTCAGCTAGGGATGATCGACCTGCAGGTGAGACGCCAGGGCTTGCGAAAGGAGCTTGAAACCGCTGCTACAAAGGCAGATTCCACCGCAATTTTCGACAAAGGCAAATTGGTGGAAGAAGAGTTGAGCGAGTTCAGAAAAACGCTGATTAGCAAATATCCGGATAGTTTTGTGGCCAAGATCATCCGGCTCATGGAGCGGCCCGAGGTAGAAAGCTTCGAGAGCGTAGCGGACGAAAAAGAAAGAGGCCGGCTGCAGTACGAAAGCTACAAGAAGAACTACCTGGCGAGCATCGACTTTAATGACTCGGGGCTGCTCCGCACGCCAATATTGAAAGGAACCGTGCTGGAGTTTCTTGACAGAGTAATTCTGCAGCACCCCGACACCATTAACAGGTACATCGACAAAATAATGGTGCAGGTAGATGACCAGCCCGACGCTTTCAGGTTTTGGTTGGTTACGCTTTTTAACAAGTACCAGGAGTCGAAAATAATGGGAATGGATGCGGTGATGGTGCACCTGGCAGAAAAGTATTACCTAACAGGAAAGGCCGATTGGCTGTCGGCCGAAGATAAAACAAAGCTGGCCGAAGAAGTAGAGTTTCTTAAGCCCAACCTCATAGGCAAAACTGCTCCTCGCTTGCAGTTGCTCGACACCCTGCTGTCGCCTGTAAGCCTGAGCCAGGTGCAGAGCGAGTTTACCATTCTCTACTTCTATGATCCCGACTGCGGACACTGCAAAAAAACAACTCCCGTGCTGCTGGAAGAATACCATAAAATGAAAGACAGCGGAGTAGAGGTAATGGGAATTTGTATTGCAACTGATATAGAGGAATGGCGCAAATACGTGTTTGAAAACGAGCTGGACTGGATTAATGCAGCCGACCCTTATGTGAGAAGCAATTTCCGCAGGGACTATAATGTGCGATCCACCCCCCAGATTTACATTCTCAATAAGGAAAAAAAGATCATCGCGAAACGGCTCGAGGCGGAGCAACTTGCCGACGTGATTGACGAGTACAGAAAGCGGACGCTGACACCGTAGAAATATATTGCTAAGGCTGGTATTGCAGCCATCTGGCGAGGAAGGTATCATAAACACTGAAGTAGCTCCCTTCCTCACTGGTTTGCCGGAAAGTCATTTCTTTATCCAACAATGCTTGCATCGCACGCTGCACATTGGCTGCGGTGCCAATATCATGGCTGCCGATAAAAGCTTTCGAAGTAGCATGATATACCTTCTCCTCTTTGGCAATGGCTTTTAACAAACTCCACTGAATTGGGGTGAGTAGCTGCCGGTATTGATAAAAAACATGCTCCTGCTCTTTTAGCATCAGTTTGCATTGTGTGCGTACCGTCTCCGCTGTAATTTTTTTTACACCTTGTGAAAAAAGTTTGTTACAGATAGCCTGGGTATAGTAGGTGTGTCGGCGACTCCAGCTTAAGATGTACTCTACAGCCTCGCTATCGATCTGGCGTTTATGGCCGGCAAACTGTTTTGTAATGAAGTCATGGTAAGTTTCAGGAGCAATCGGCTGAAGGTAAATTTGCTGAGCACTGGAAAAGAACGGCCTTTTACTACTATGAAACATCTCGTTCAGTAGATGCGGACTGCTTCCGCTGAATACGAACCGAACATTCTTCAGGGGCTGTATCAGACTGCGGAGTAACGCCTCAATATTTTTTTCCGGGTACTGGCCAATTTGCTGGAATTCATCAATGGCTATCAGGGTAGTCGCATTTCGATTTTCAAGGTATGAAAAGATCGATTGCAGGGAATTTTCATAGTCTTTTTCTCTGCTGAAATCGAAACTGAATTGAGGCAAACCGCTCAGCGGGTCAAAGGTTACGGTTGGGCGCATGCTGCTAAGCAGCGACATTAGTTTTTTGCCGGCACTGTTGTGACTGGGGAAGGCATCTAAAACACTGTTGGCAAAGGCGTCAGTCAGGTCCTTAAGGCTTTGCGACGGGTATATGTCCAGGTAAACGCAGGAAACCCCTTTCTCCTTCCTCAAAGAATGAATCGCGTGATGGATCAAGCCGGTTTTGCCCATTCTCCGCAGGGAAAGCAATACGGTATTGACTCCGTTGAGACAATGTTCTATGAGTGTTGCTGTTTCTTCATCACGGTCGCAAAATAAATCGGGCCCATGATATCCGTTCAGGGGAAAAGGATTATTCATCCCGAAAATTAACTATACAAAATGTATTATACAAAATGTATTATACAAAATGTATTATACAAAATGTATTATACAAAATGTGTAATTATTAGCACACCCCGACCGTGTTCTCCAATACACCAATATGCTCTACGCTGATGGCTATACGGTCGCCCTTCGCAAGCGTGAAGGTATCGTCGGGCACCACGCCTGTGCCCGTCATCAGGTAGCAGCCTTGTGCAAACGAGCTTGACCTATATAGAAAGCCGGCCAGTTCATCAAACTTTCTCTTCATGCGGTTGAGCTGGATGGAGCCGCTAAACACCGTAGCTCCGCCGCGGAATATGGAAATTGAAATGGTGGTTTCCAGGGAAAGGGGCTGAGCGGGCACATGCAAGCAGGGTCCCAGGGCAGCACTTTTGTCGTACATTTTTGCCTGCGGCAGGTAAAGCGGGTTTTCACCTTCAATGCTGCGCGAACTCATGTCGTTGCCAATGGTATAGCCTTGTATATGGCCCGCGGCATTTATAAATAGGGTAAGTTCCGGCTCCGGCACGTTCCAGGTGGAGTCTTTCCGTATGTTTACCTGCTGCCCGTGCCCCACCACTTTGTGCGGCAAGGCTTTAAAGAAAATCTCCGGCCGGTCTGCTTCATATACCTTCTGGTAAAAGTCAGCTCCGCCGGAGGTTTTCGACTCTTCCATTCGGGCATCTCTGCTCCTCAGATAGGTAACGCCTGAAGCCCACACCTCCTGCGTGCCAATAGGTGGGAGGAGCGACGCTTCTGCCGGCTTATCGCAGGCCGCCGCACCATTTTTAAGTGCCGACAGATGCTGATGAAGGTTTGGCGTATTTACCAGTTGGTCCCAATCGTGGTCGATTTTGTACCATTGTTTTTCATCTCCTAAAACGATTCCTTGTGTGGTTTTGTAGAGTTTCATAGTAGTTTAGCTTCATTCAGATTAATACCTAGTGCGGCTGCCAATTTTGCGAGGTCTTCGTAGCTCCCGGTGAAATGGCAGGTAGTTTGGCTGTATTCCTGTGTTTCGCCCGGCTCCAGTTCTCTGGCCGGTGAAGAAGATTCCAGCTCGTAAAAAGGCCCCAACTGCGTGCCGTCGGCTAGCGGTCCGTCGTTGTAGGAGTTAACAACATCTCCCTTGTAAGGCTGTTTCTGTAGTTCCCACTTGGAGTTTACATACAGGCCATCGGGTTCCACATTAAATTTTATAAGTGTCAGAATATTGTTTTTGAAGTCGAAACTCGCCGCCAGCGGTTTGGCCAATTCGGGTGCCAGCCCAATCTTGCTGCGGTATTTGCCGTCAGCTGAAAAATAGAGCAAGCTATCCCGCACCATTAACCGTTCGTTTGGCATGTCGCCAAAGTAGTCGTCGGTAATGTAGCTGCGGGCGTCGTCAATGTTTTTAAATGGAATTATTACGGTAGTTTCTGAGGAGGGCGTAAACATGCCCAGCAGCCAAATGCTAAGCAACCCGCCTTCCTTTGTCCACTTTTCTAGGCCTGCGTTGGTTAGCCTGTTCAGCGTTTTGTATCCCACGGCTTTTACCGCCTTCGGAATGGCTGCTTTCAGTTCTGTTGCTATTGCAGCCTTTCCAAGCAGTTGAACAGTCCGCTCGATTTCTATTTGAAAAGCTGTGCCACTAAAGTTTTTTAGCGATGCGGTTTTTCCGAATACGGCACTTGTATCGGTGCTGCTCCTGATGTCGAAAGGCACGGTGTCGATGATAGCAGGTACCCGCCAATTGGCTATCTCGAATGAACTGCCGCCGGCAAAATAAAGCGAAAACTGCCCGCCTTCTGGGCCCAGCCACAGCCGTTCTTCACCACCCACCGGGTTGAATTGCGGGTTGCTCTTTCCGGATTCGATCAAAGAATAATTGATCCACCCAAAGCTGATTCCTGCATCCCCATCGGCAGTGCTCGTCATTACCCTGCCCTGGTAATCGGCTGAAAGCGCGATTTTCGCTTGCCCTTCTTTGTCGGAAAGCTCAACAAACCGGCGGGTATGTTTACGCAGAAATTCCGCATCAAAGGCATAGCTCCCCTGGTTTGAGACTTGCCCGCCGCCTTCTTTCTTTGTTGGTGGTGCGCAGGCAATACCCAATACAAGCAAGCCCGGGAGCATACAAGCCTTTAGCCGGCGCTTCATACCGGGTTTTTGGTGTGCAAACCGTTAATTTTACGCAAAATGCCGAGCGGGTTATTATTCTGAAGCTCCTCAGGCAACAGACTATTTGGGAAATTCTGATAACAAACAGGGCGTGTGAAACGGAAAATGGCATTGGTGCCCACCGAAGTGGTTCGGCCATCGGTGGTTGCCGGGTATGGCCCGCCATGCACCATGGCATGCGTTACTTCTACGCCGGTAGGCACACCGTTAATGATGAGCCTGCCGGTCTTCAGCTCGAGCGTCCGCAGCAGTTCTACGTGCTCCTGCAGGTCTTTGTCGGTACCCCATACGGTAATGGTTAGCTGCCCGTGTAGCTTTCGGGCAATCTCGGCGAGTTCAGTTTTTTGTCCGGCCACTACGTGCAGGGATGTGGGGCCAAAAATTTCTTCCATCAGGCCTTCATTTTCAACGAAAGCAGAAGCCGGCACTTCAAACATGTGAGGAACAGCCAGATAAGAAGCATCCCTTTCCCGCTTGCCCGCCCGTTGTTTCGCCAGGCCTGTGTCCGCTACTTCGCTAAGGCGGTCGTAATAGCCCTTTATTATCTTATCGGTAAGCATGGGTTCGCAAACCGCCTCTTCTATGTTTTTTTCAAACCCGGACAAAAACTGCTCGGTGGCTTCCGATTTTATTGAGACAACCACGCCGGGGTTCGTGCAAAATTGCCCTGCTCCGAGGCGGTTAGACATCGCCAGGCTTTCCGCCAGCTCCCGGCCCCTGGTTTCCATCATTTCGGGAAGGATAAAAACCGGATTGGTACTACCCATTTCGGCGTACACAGGTATTGGTTCGGGGCGTTTTGCTGCGGCATCAAAAATGGCCCGCCCACCGGCAAGCGATCCGGTAAATGCAATAGCCTTAACCAGCGGATGATTAACAAGAGCCAGACCGCTGGTGTGGGTGGCCCCCTGAAGCAGCGAAAATACTCCCTCGGGCATGTGGCATTCACGGGCGGCGTTCACTATTATTTGCCCCACGGCTTCTGACGTTACCGGGTGGCCGGGGTGAGCCTTGTAAACCACGGGACAGCCCGCAGCGAGGGCCGAGGCGGTATCGCCGCCGGCCACTGAAAAGGCAAACGGAAAGTTGCTGGCTCCAAATACAGCCACCACACCCAACGACCGCTGCATTTGCCGCACGTCTGGTTTGGGAAGCGGCTGCCGGTCGGGCTGTGCAGTGTCTATTATCGCACCCACCCAGCTTCCTTCTTTAATAGTATCAGCAAAAAGCTTCAGCTGATTTACCGTTCGGCCTATTTCACCCCCGAGCCGGCCAGCGGGCAACCGGGTTTCTTTTTCGGCTATGGCAATGAGGTCATCTTTGGCAGCCGAAATACCCTCGGCAATCTTTTCAAGAAATATAGCCCGGTTTTTCCCGGGCAAAAGCCTGAATTGCTGAAAGGCACGCTCTGCAAGCTCCACAGCAACGCTAATTTCTTTTTCTGTGGCTTCGCAAAACACCACGTCTTTGTATTTTTCCACTATTCCGCCCTGTCCTGTAAAAACCAACGAGGGGCTGCCTGAAGTTGAATAGCCAATTAATTGTTTTCCTGAAATGTTCATACTTCTAAGTTAACAGGTTCTTAAGTGAGTTGAAATGCATTAAGAAAAAACAGGCTGCTTACCGAAACTACCTGCTGGTCAAGTCCTTGTAGCTAACCAAACGAATGCCCTTCTTTCTGATAAAATCTTTTACGTCCGGGTCGGTCCAGAGGTCGGTTACTCCCTGCCTGTCTGCCGCTACATTTTCGTAGCCAATATGGTGAATAGCCCTTAGCTCAGGTGTATCGAAGGCCGGGTGCTCCACGAACAGGTAGGTAGAATCCGCATGAAGCCCATCCAGCATCGTTAAGAAACTTCTCTTTTTCTCGTCAAATGTGCCGTGGGGGCCGTTGTACCCGACGTACTTCACTCCCTGGCTCGAAGGGTCTATGTCTATTTTGTATTCCTTCGCCAGCCGCTCGGCCAGTGCACGGGTATCGTCGCTGATAAAGGTGCAGCCCATATGGCTCGAAATATGAGACACACGGGGGATATATTTCAGTCCTTTTTCTATCTGCGCCCTCCATTCTTTTTCAACGTCAGCCAGGTCGAACGGCTTTTCCTTCAAGGCCCTGCCCGGATAATTTTTGTTGGGCCATATCATAGGGTAAAAGTAGCCATCTTCATCTCTGAGGGTTGGGCTGTCGGTAAGCGGGCCCCACTTTACGTTGTCCCATTCGCTGGTGAGCGCCAGGTGAATGCCCACGTCCACACCAGGATTTTCTGCCAGTAGCTTCACCGCCTCCGGAAACCACGGCGAGGGCACAATTACTTCAATGGAGGTTTCAATGCCATTCCTATAAGTTTCTATTAGCGCGAGGTTGCCGCTGTGCGAAAACCCCATGTCATCACCCCTTACGATGAGTTTTTGACATCGGACACTTTGGAGAAACCCAATGGTGAGGATGAATAAAAACAGTTTTTTCATAAGGTTAATTAAGGTTGAAAATTTAGTACAGTGCGGGTCGCGGCTTGCTATCCTGCACTGGCATAGAACGGGCTGGTTTATTTTGCAAAAAGCTGATCAATGTTTTTGAAGGCCTTGAATTCCAAGGCGTTTCCCGATGGATCAAGAAAAAACATTGTAGCCTGTTCGCCCACCTGGCCTTTAAAGCGAATGTAGGGCTCAATCTCGAACTTAACATTGAATTTTTTTAGCCGTTGGGCCAGCGCTTCCCAGTCGGCCCACTCAAGCACTACACCATAATGCGGCACGGGCACATCATGGCCATCCACAGGGTTGGTATGGTGACCTTCTACCACGGCCGGTCTGGGCTTTTTGTGCAAAACAAACTGATGTCCATACAAGCTTACATCTACCCAGTTGGGGTCGCTGCGCCCTTCCTCACACTGAAGTATATCCCTGTAAAAGGCCCTCGTTTCCTCAAGGTCGTATACCGGCACGGCCACATGAAATGGTGTCAGTTTTGTCATATCAGCTTTGAATTCATAACAGCAATATCTGCTTTATGCAATCAAAATAATAATACTGGGAGTGAGAAGTGAGAAATTTTACGAGACCGATCAAATTTTACATTTAAAAGGAACTTTCGGAGGCTAAATTTGTTTGCTCACTTTTTTCGAAAATGCGGCCCAGTTTCACCCCTTGGGCTGTTTACGTCACCAAAAAATAATTTTCTCTATAACCCAATTGTAACTCTTTAAGACCGTTTTCAGCCGTTACTAATGTAGAATTTTGAATGCGAAGATCGAATGTGAAGATCGGACGTGAAGTTGAATGTGAAGATTGAATTAGGAAAAGATGGCTCTTAACGGTTTTTGGATAAGCGCGATGATCATCGTGTATACATATGTGGGGTACGGGGTTCTGATGTGGGCCATAACCAGGTTTAAAAAACCAGGCGGGCTTCCCCCGCACCGGCCAGACAACGATTTGCCGGCGGTTACTGTATTGATAGCTGCTTATAACGAATCGGCGTACATGGCCAGGAAGATTCGCAATACGTTTGAGTTGGACTACCCGGTAGATAAGCTCAAAGTGTTTGTTGTAACCGATGGGTCAACGGACGACACTCCGTCCATCGTTAGCAAATTTCACGGTGTGAGACTGTTTCACGAGGCCGCCCGAAAGGGTAAGATACACGCAGTGAACAGGGTAATGGACTATGTAGATACACCCATAGTTGTATTTTCCGATGCCAATACCTTTCTCAACCGGCAGGCACTACGCAACATAGTAAGGCACTACCAGCACCCTGACGTGGGGGGTGTGGCTGGCGAAAAAAGGATCTTTAAGAAGGCCAACGACAGCGCCCCAGCCTCCGGTGAGGGTTTGTACTGGCAATATGAGTCGTTTCTGAAGAAAAAAGATTCTGAGTTGTACTCGGTGGTTGGCGCGGCAGGGGAGCTGTTTTCGCTACGCACTGCCCTTTACGAGCGCCCATCAGAAAATATGATTATTGAAGACTTCTACATATCGATGCGGGTAGTGGCTAAGGGCTACAGGTTTATTTACGAACCGGACGCCTACGCCGTGGAAACAGCATCAGCCACAATCGGCGATGAATGGAAGCGGAAGGTGAGAATTGCCGCGGGAGGCTTTCAAGCCATTGTAAAGCTCGCACCGCTGCTCAATATATTTAAGTATGGCATAGCTACGTTTCAGTATGTATCGCACCGGGTGCTCCGGTGGACGCTCGCTCCGCTGGCATTGCTTACGGTGCTGGTATGCAACATCGTACTTGCAGCGCAGGGCCTGCTCTTTTACCAGGTTATATTGGGGTGTCAGCTTTTGTTCTACACATTGGCCATTTTAGGGCACCTGTACCAGAACAAACGGGTTTCTATCAAAGGCTTTTTTGTTCCATTCTACTTTCTGGTAATGAACCTGTCTGTGTTTGCAGGGTTTGCCCGTTATCTGCTTGGCAAACAGTCGGTGGTGTGGGAAAAGACACGGAGGGCCTTTTGAACCGGCGCTTTTAATGATTAAACAACAATGTCGTTTGGGTAGCAATCCGGCATTCTCGCCTAAAGAGATGGGCGACTGACGAGATGATATTGAGTTAAACAAGGAGATTTTAGATGACTGAGATAGTAATAGTAGGCGATGTGAGGTATTCGAATATCGCTAAAGAATTGTATAACAACGAAGACAATAAAAATCAGGCGAAATTTTTGGTTGAGCTGCAGGGAATTATGATAAAATACGGGGTAATAAAGCTTGACGTGTGCCTCGACGCCTTTGGGCTCCCTAAAACTGAAACTGGCCTTTGATAATGATAACCCCTGAAAGATCTTTTTCCACCTCCAGGTAGTCGTTGGTGAGTAGGGAGAGGTCGGTGCCGCCGAAGGTAATTCCTCGGCCGAAGCTAACTCCCGGGCTTAAGGTAATACCATTAATCTGTACGGTGACTTTCGGAGTGATAATGCCGTTGTGTACGGTAAAGAGCTCCGTAAAATGAACAATCATAGCAGGTTAGGTTATAATGCGATAAAAGTAGTGAAAAACTTCTGATAATGGGACTGTTTCAGGATGAACTCTCCTTAACAGTGGAAAACCGCACGCTATCCTTGCACATTTTTTAGTTGTCGTATTCTATCCTGTTGTTATTGTTTTCAGGGAGTGTATCAACAATAATGAATTCGGAAGGGATAAAGTAAATCGGGAGCTGCTCTTCAAGATACTTTTTGATCTTAATTTCATCGAGGGGTGTTTTTGTTTTGTGTGCAAGCACTACAAAAGCAACCAGCGACTTTTCGTGCCTGGCATCTTCTTTTACCGCTATTTTACACTCCCTAATCTGTGGATAGGCGGAAATTACCCGCTCAATTTCTTCGATGGTTATACCTATTTTTTTCAGCTTTCCGCGGCGGTCATCCTTTTCCGGGAAGTCGATGTTGCCGTCGGGCAGCCAGCGGGCCACGTTTCCCGTGTTGTACAATATCTCGTTGGGCACCAGTGGATTTTGAATGAACCGCTTGGACGCCAGCATGGGCTCAATCATGTAGCTGCCGTTGGGTATGCCCTCCCGGCTCACGTATAGCGTACCGGGGCACCCCACTGGCATGCAGTTCATGTTTTTGTCGAGAATATATATTTTACGTTTCGCGGGGGCCTTTTTTGCTCCGTTTTGAAGAGAAGCCAGATTTTCGTCCGATTTCTTAAACAAATGGATGAGGCGATGATGGTACGGGAACCATGCTTCCTTTTGATTCCACTCGTATAATATCCTGTTTAGCTCCTCGTGGCTTAAAATGGTGTACTTCGATATCTTCTTTTCCGGGTCCACCACAATCTCATTGAGCAGATTCAGGTAGTGTTGCTTCATCATCCAGGCCAGGTCCGGGTCGCTCAGGTCTGTTTTGTAGTCGATTTTGGCCACAATCGGATCTTCATTAGATGGAATCATCAAAAATTTGATGCCGCCTTTGTTTCTGGCTTCCTTCACCAGGCTCACCCTCAGCTCTTTGCTGCCAAAGAGGGTTTTGAAGTGTGAGTCGAGCGTAAACATTACTTTTACTACCCGGCTTATGTCGTTGGCAAGCTCGGCAAAGGTAGGGTCGTTGGGGATCCGGATTTTGAGCATGGCCGAATCGTGGACAGCCAAACGAACGACCGGGGCATCGGCAGCAAAATCGCTCCCCTCAGCCTCCTCACGCTGCGGATTCGAAAGCTGAACAGAGAACTCCTCCTCGTCGGAGTATCGTTTAAGCACCAGCACAAATGTGGAAAGGAGAATGACCCTCACCGAAAAGGTATCGTCTACTTCCTTCAGATTTATTTTGCTCCGGATGTCATTGATGGATTTTCTCGCCAGGATGAAGATGTTCGATTCCCGGGTGCTTGTTGTGGTATTCATTTTAATTAGCTGGTGATTAATTAACAATGCAACTGTGCGTTAATAACGGCCAGAATGCACTGCTAGTCTGCCTTTTATAGGAATATTTGGTGCGTGTATAGTCCAATTACGGGGGAGCTGGCTGTATGCCTCAAAAGCAAAAAGCCCCGGCGAAGCAAATCCGCCGGGGCAAAAAATGGGGCCGAAGCCCGGTAGCAAAAAATTACTTTATTTCATAGGCTCCAATGTCGAAGGCTTTGCCTCTGAACCTTCTGCCGCCTGTGTTGTCGTCTACCACGCCGTAGCTGGTAAGGTCGGCGCCCTGGTCAACTCCCGTGCTTCCGAAAAGCAGCTTGGCTGATTTGCTTACCAGTCCCGAAATTGGCGAGGCTGTAACATCATTGCTGAATATGTTGTTTCTCATTTCTACCTGCGCACTATTGGCGTGCAGCGTCTTTGCCTTGATCACCAGGTTGTTGATGAAGCGCTTAGGGCCGCCATCGTTGTTGTGAAACACAAACCCGATCTCCCCCGACTTGTAGATGGTGTTGTTGAAAATATTGAAGTAGCCTCTTCTTACTACCTGAGAGCCGTGGGTGGCATAGATGCCGTTTTCTCCCGAATTCGCAAACACGTTGTTGAAAATATCGAGGTTGCCCATTCCCTGTATGCTGCAGCCGTGCCCCGTGCCCTTGTCGATAATGTTACCGAAAAACTTGCCCACTGTTCCTTCGCCGATGAACAACCCTTCATTGTGCGCACCATGGTTTTTGGTGCCGTAGTTTCTTACTATGTTGTTGTACACTTTCACATGCTGGTCGGCATTCTTTATCTGGATGCCATCGTAGCCCACGTTTTCTATGCGGTTTTCGTACACCTCTATATTTTTGATAGAGTGGGCATAGGTAACAAACGAACAGCCCTGCTCCTGGCGGCCTTTGTAAAAGCCGTGGCCTATGTAGAGACCTTCGCCTCCTGTATCGTGGATGTAGTTGTGGTGAATTTTCACGTCTTTCATCGCCCAGGCCTTTTTGGTCGGGTCTCTGAAAGTATTGCAATCCTGATAAGGGCTGGTTTTTACACCAATGCCGGCAAATCCTGCCTTTGCGCCCAAACCATGGGGCGTAGGGCCTGCTATTTCGATCTGGGCGATTTCGAAATCGGTGGTAAACTTCTCCATTGTAAGGTAAAAACCTGCCTCAGCCGATATTTTAATGCCGTATTTACCTGGCCCGTTTCCGTCGCCTACAAACTTAAATTCTTTGCTGTGCTCAAATTTTACGCCGAAGCCGGTTTTTGAGTAAATTTTTGCTGTGCCAGTGCAGTTCCTGATGATTACCGGGTTGCTCTGCGTGCCTACAATATTTCTGAATATAAGGCGGTCGTAGTTTCCGCCCTTTAGGCAGATTACATCGCCAGGTTTTACACCCAGTTCTTTGCCATCGGTAATGAAGCCACTAACATAAAAGTCGCACGATGCACAACCGGCGCTGGAGTTGGCCAACGCGGTGGTTTCTGAAGACGCTGTAGGGGTGGGCTCAAGTTCCAGGTCGGTCATACAAGAAGTGTGAAAAATTAGCAGAAGCAAGGCCATAGCCAATGTTCCTACTCGATTGAATCCAAATTTTTTCATTTTGCTGTACCTGTTTTAATAATTTTTTGAAAAATATTTCCACCTGGCAGCCGGTATTACTGCAAGGCATTTTTTAAAATATTAAAAGAGGTTAGGAGGTTGTAAGGGGTTGAGCAGGTCTTGTTTTGGCAAGGGATTTTCTCTCAACTCAAAATTTAAAAACTGAAGCGCTTCAGCACCTGGAGAAGATGTCTGTTGCTTAATTCGAGGGCAAAGCTATAGGGTGTGTAGCTATAAAACTGACAGCAAGTATGTGCAAAACCTACAAGGGTGACTTTTTCGGATATAGCTGGATTAGCAGGAAAAGAGGCAGCAGACAGGTAGTATTAAGGCGTTAGGAATCAGCAACTTAAGCTGGTTTGAGCGGCAATGTGTGGACTTTTTCACCACTCCAAAAATGTGAAAGGATTTCATTGTGAGGTAAAATATTACGCGGCAGCAAAGGATAACAGCGAAAGGCGAGCTGCATTCGAGAGTGTAAAAACAGCCTGAAAAAAGCAAATTTGGAAAAATCTGCCGTGCTTCGGCCTTGGTAAGCTACCGAAACATACAAAAATTAACCCCGAAAGGTTTGCCTCCCGGGGTTACAAAAAGTGATTATTAGCTTTTTTCGTTCCTACTTTTCGTAGGCGCCGATGTCGTAGCCGCGCCCCACCGGCCTGGGTGTGCCGAGGCAGTCGTCCAAAATACCGTAGCCCGATAAGTCGGCCCCCTTGTCTACACCCAGCTTGCCAAAGTCGAGCTTTACCGTGGTGCTGAGCAGCCCCGTTAACGCAGACGCCAGGTCCGAATACACGATATCGTTCGTGAATATGTTGTTGCTCATCTCAACATCAGCGCTTTTTCTGTACAGTTCTCCGGCCTTTATAACCATGTTGTTGATGAACCGCTTGGGGCCGCCGTCGTTGTTGTGAAAAATAAAGCCGACCATCCCCGAATTGTACACCGTGTTGTTGAAGATATTGAAGGGGGCTGTTTTGTAGCGCACTACCTGCGAGCCATGCACGGCATATATCCCATACTCGCCAGAGTTCGAAAACAGGTTGTTGTAAATGTCGAGATTACCCATTCCCTGTATGGTGCATCCGTTACCGGTGCCGGTGTCTACAATGTTGTTAAAGAACTTCCCGACCGTTCCCTCGCCTATAAAAAGGCCTTCGTTGTGAGCGCCGTGGTTTTTGGTGCCGTAGTTCCGTATCACGTTCTTGTACACCTTCACGTTCTGGTCGGCATTCTTTATCTGGATGCCGTCGTAGCCTACGTTTTCGATCAGGTTTTCATACACCTGAATGTTCCTGATAGAGTGCGAGTAGGTTACTGCCGAACATCCCTGCTCCTGGCGGCCTTTGTAAAAGCCATGGCCAATGTACAGGCCTTCGCCACCGGTATCGTGTATCCAGTTGTGGTGAATGCTTACATCTCTCATAATCCACGCCTGCCGGGTACGGTCGGTAAACAACTCGCAGTCCTGGTAGGGGCTGGTTTTTACACCAATGCCTGCAAAGCCCGACTTGTCTCCGATGCCCAGCGGCCGGGTGCCGGCTACTTCTACGTGTGCAATTTCAAAGTCGGTGGTGAATTTTTCCATGGTGATGTAAAAGCCGGCTTCTGCAGATACTTTGATGCCGTACTTGTCGCTGGAGCCATTTCCTACTAGTTTGAAATCTTTGCTGTGTTCAAATTTCATCCCGTAGCCGGTGGTTGAGTAAATACTAGCTACTCCTTCGCAGTTACGGATAACCACGGGCTCGTTGCGGGTGCCGTTAATATTGCGGAAAAGCAGCCTGTCGTACTTCCCTGCCTTGAGGCATATCACATCGCCCGGTTTTACACCAAGGGCAGCGCCATCTGTAATGTGGCTCGTTACATAGAAATCGCACTCGGAGCAACCCACAGTTGAAGTTGTTTGTGCGGTGGTGGTTGACTGCGTAGTGGTGGCAGTTGGTTCAACCTCGAGTTCGTTCATCATGCATTGCGTGTTAAAAATTAGCATGAAGGCAATGGCAATCACTGATACCAGTTGATTGGATTCAATTTTTCTCATTTGCAGTACCTGTTTAAATTAAAAAGATTGTGACACGTAAAAATTAGCTACAGCCTGTAGGCAAAAAAACTACAGGTCAACGCTGAAAGCTTAGAATTAAAGGACAGGTTGGTTAGTACAAGACAAAAAAGTTAACTATTAAAAAATCAATAGGTTAACTCATGCACTGAGCATGGATTTTCGGTTCCCATAAAAACCTGGAGAGCATTATGAGGCGTTTTCTAAAACTTGAATCGAAGGCAAATGTATGAGGACGTAGTCAAAATAATGACACGAAAGAGCGTGAAAACATACAAGCAGTGGCTTTTTTGTAAAACGCCGTTACAGGTGGTGATTTAGAGAGAGATAAAATGCATAATGCTGTAATTCACATAGTTAATGGTTTGATGTGCAAGAACTCCGCGACGACGGAAGGCATCCAAAATGTATTTTGTTATACTTTATATGAGAAATATTACATATTGGAGCAAAAAGCCGCACTGATTTAACCGCCGAAGTGCCGGAAGTTTGCGTTCAGCCTGTCAGAAAAAAAGTCGTTCGGTAAACAAAAATAGAGAGGGAGAGCAGGGATTTTACTCCCCAGCCCCCGTACTATACCTTTCGCCTGCGGGTTGTTTTTGCAGAAACTGTAGGATGGCGTTGTTTACAACGGCGGGTTTTTCGAGGTTGGGCATATGGCCGGCATTTTCCACTTTTAGCACCTGCAGCGTGGGCATGATGCCGCGGTAGCGTTCGTTTTGCCGGTCGTTGAAGTACGGATCTTTGTCGCCATAAATCAATAAAAGGCTGGAAGCGGGTATGTGCTGCACCAGGTCTACCTTGTCCTGGTTCAGCATGTTCATCCAGGTGGAGTAGTTGGTGCGCTTGTAGCCCTCGAAGTCCATAAAATACTGCAGCCGCTGCGAATAGGTATTGAAGAGGTCGTTGTCTACAAATTCCTTCCGCTGGTTTTCAACTGCCCGCGGGTACCAGTAGGTTGTCATCAGAAAGTCGGAAACAACCGGTATGGTGAGCAGTGGATTGGGTTTGTAATTGCCCGACGCAGCTGGGTCTATAAGCACCACCTTTCGCACCCGGTGTGGGTATTGGTGAGCAAAATCGAGCGCCACGATAGCACCCATAGACAGGGCAACCATATTTACCGGACCGTTTATCTGTAATGTGTCAAGCAACTGCACCAACTGGCCGAGAAACAGTTCCGGGGAATTCCTGGTAGCCGGGCGGTCGGAGTACCCCCTGCCGTACAGATCGAAAGCGAGCACCCTGTAGCCGTGGTTGAGAAAAAACGGAATGTTGTTTTCCCACACTTCGGCCCCGGTAATACCGCCTCCGTGAATGAAAATGAGAGGCTCGGCTGTTTCGGCCCCACCCAACCTGAAATGCACCTGCCCGTTGGCCAGGTGTACAAATTTACCGGGTGCTGCCGTCCGTACCTCGTCGGAGAGCTTTGAGTTTTCCTGGTTCACCTCAAAATAAATGAAGGCGCCGAGCAGCCCCAGCAAAACCAATGTGGTGAATATCAACGTGTATCTGGCGATCGTCTTTACAGTCATGGCAGGAGCAAATCAGTTGTTATCCCTGGTTCTCAAATTTTTAATTACCCTGGCTGGTACACCTGCAGCCAGCGAGTGAGGAGGTATGCTTTTTACCACCACCGAGCCGGCAGCAATCATCGATCCCTCGCCTATTGACACGCCTTTCAGAATAGTGACCTTCGAGGCGATCCACACGTCGTTGCCGATAGTTACCGAGCCCTTTTTACCTTCCTTGCTGCGGTCGTATACATCATGAAAATCGCTGTCCATAATGAGGGTATAAGGACCTATGCGCACCCGCTCGCCAATGGTTACTCCGTTTTTTACCGAAATGTGAACACCGTTAATTCTGGAATTGGAGCCAATCTTCAGCTTGCCACCAGCGTGTACCAGTAGCTTGGTGCGATCAAAAACGGACCAGATGGCTACATTTCGGCCGATCTCGATGGTACCGTTGTTCTTGATCATGGGCCTGCCGTTGGTAGAGGTGAGCTGGCCTACTTTGTCGCAATTTCGAAGATAGATTTTGGCGACCAACAGACGGAAAGAAATTGAGAGAAGGCGGGCGGCAAACAGCACGAAAAGCTTAGGCCGTCCTGCTTTCGGGTATTCTTTTTTTACATCCAGAAATTTGTCGTGAAGATTCCTGGCAAGCCCCTTTGGCTTTATCATTTCCAGGTTTTCCAGGGCCATTGAAGAGACGATATTCATTTAATTTCCTCCGTTACTTTTGCATATTTGGGGGTGGTTATGTTCCAGGCCAGGCCCCTGAAAAAGTTTTTCAGATGGATAAACTGGCCTTTGAGCGAGTAAACGATAATCATTTTGGGCACGATTACCGTAATGAGAAACACTACGAAGAAGGCAAACTGCAGCCTGTTTGAATTGCGCCGCATAAACAGGATCCTGTTCCTGTTTTGATAGTAAGCCTTTAGCGGGCTTTCCTTTCCGATTGTTACCGACTCCTTATGATATATTAGCGCTGCTGGTTGATAATATATTTTATAGCCGGCCCTTTTAATGTGCGCCGACCAGTCGAGCTCCTCATAGTAGGCAAAAAACAAGTCGGGCAGCAGGCCTACGCGGTCTACCACTTCCTTTTTCACCATCATGGCGGCGCCATGGGTGTAGGCAGTGTAGCCGGGGGTGTCGTGCTGGCCAAAATCGAGCTCCTTTTCGCCAATGAGTTTGTTGCGGCCTGTAAAGGGGTTTACCTCCGTAAAACCGGCATACTGAATTACCTTTGGCGAAGAGAAGTACCGGATTTTGGGGCTTACCACCCCAATGGCAGGGTCGCTGGCAAAGGGCTCCAGCAGGCGTTCGAGCAGGTCTTCGGTTACCTCGGTATCGTTGTTCACAATGAAGTAATAGCTACCCGCTGCGGCCTTTATGCCTACGTTGTTGCCGCCGGAAAACCCCAGGTTCACCTCGTTGCGGATCAGCCTTACTGCCGGGTAGCGGCTGGTTACCAGGTCGGTAGGGTCGGGCGTTGAGGCGTTGTCTACCAGTATTATTTCGTAGTTGGGATAGGTAAGCTTCTTGGTCGATTCAATAAACTCGCAGGTAACCTCTATGGTGTTGTAATTCAGGATGATTATCGACACTAAAGGCACTTCATTTGGCATCGCGGACAGGTTTTACTTGGTGAGGTGTATGTAAAAACCGGCTGTTGGCGCCTTTCATTCTGAACAGCAGCGAGGTCATTCGGGCAAACAGCACCGGTAGCCGGAAGAGAGACAGCAGCAGCCGGCCCGAGTAATATTTTTTGGGAATGGCTACGGCAATGGCGAGGCCGTTGAGCAGAAATAGCCCGGGCCATACCAGGTAATTGATGGTGAGCTTTGTTCTTAGAAAGAAAAAGACCACGCAAACGAGAAACAGCAGCCCGATGTTGAGCAGCCGCGGCAGCTGAATGTTTCTTAAAATAGAGCTATTGAAGAACACGAAGTCACCTTTGACAAGCGCCGACATCCCTTCTTTAAAGTACTTTCGCAGATAAAAATACTGGCTGGCAATCCACCGCCTGCGCTGGTTTTGAAAAGCTTTGGCCTGCGACACCTTTTCATCGAAAACCACGGCGTCTTTATGATAATAAACCCTGGCGTTGTCTTTCAGCATCAGCAACTCCAGCTCCCTGTCGAAGCCCCCCACCGAGTTCATGGTGGCCAGGTGTTTTTTAAGGAGGTTGAAGTCGAAAGCAACACCCGACCCGTTGATAGAAGCCGACATGCCAATGGCAGTGCTGCCCCTGCGGTAAATGTGGTTGTTGATGTACTCGCTTATGCCGTCCAAAAAAGCCAGGCTCGTGTCTTCGTTTTTTGGTTTCCGCTGCCCTTGTATTGCCTTGTAGCCTTTGGCGGCAAACAGGGCATTCATGCTTTCCAGAAATTCGTAAGCCATTACGTTGTCGGCATCAAGTATTACGGCGTAGTGGTAGTTGTGCAGTTGCTTTAGCGCTTTGTTGAGCGACTTCACTTTTGTGCTCTTGTCGAATTGCACTACTACTACCTTAATGGGAAGTTCTTTCAGCCTCGCTATAGTTGAGCTGTGTAGGCTGTCGGCTATTACTACCACATCAAAAAACTCCCGTGGGTACGATTGGTTGAGCGCCTTTTTTGCCGTATCGAGTATCACTGCATCCTCTTTGTAGGATGGAATAAGCACACAAAACCTATGGTGTGGAGGATCAAACGGCAAGTCGTATGACTTGTAGAAAAGTCCTCCAAATGAGAATGTGGTGGAGTAAGCCACTACGTAAATAAAGTATGAAAGAAGTACTAGTTCGAGTATAAGCATAAGTTCCGAAAGGTTTTTATGGTTCTATTTTAACCTGCCACCGTGGCATATCTTATGTTTTCAGGCCAATGTAATTGAGATATAATATTGCATTGGGCCGGTAGTAGTGTCCACAGGCAAACAGCCCGGGTTTGTTTGAAATAATGTGGGAATTGCAGCTGGAGACCCGCACCCCACTAGTCGAAATTAGGGGACGTCTGTTGTACTTGCATCATTGTAAGCACTTTGTATTCCAGATGTAACGCATTTGTAAGGCGGATTTGATTTTACGCACCGTGGCCATCCGGTAACTTTGGATCAAGTCAAATGTTGGTGATTATCACAAAAGTATCAATCAATGAGCCTTAAAATCTCCCTCACAGGAAATGCTCTTTTCAGAAGAAGTGCTTTCAGCTTTCCCTATTGCAAAAAGTCGATCATAGCATCCCTTATTACATTCCTCTTCCGGAACACTACATCTTCCCGGATGGGAAAGGTGATCTTTTCCACAACACTTTCCGGCCATATCGACAATATGCAATGGAGCACCGTGGCCTTTGTGGAAACCGGTCTTAAAAAGATGCTCTGGTGTGGAAAAAACTCTTCGGCGGGCGACGATTTTCCTTCCGAGGTAAGCGTCAACTCCCGGCCGGCACTCAATAGTTGCCATACCAGGAACGTGCCCGGCTATGTGAGCTTTTCGGAAAACAAACGTGCTTCAAAGTTTTTTGATGTCGAGGAGTTTTGATGCAGGCAGAACAAAGCTTCTCAACCCGTGGGATTGGCTTTCTGCACTAAACCAAATGTTTTCGTCTGGTAATAATAGCCGCGCTGAGTCGTTTTAGGATACTAATCAGCATTATAAAGTCTATCTCTTTATCAGGTTTTATATTTTGTACCTTGCAGCCAGCTCATGAGGAAGCAACCTGAAAGTACCTCCAGCTCACTTCTACGTTCGCAGCCGGGTGAAGGTACCTCCAACAGCCAGGTGATGGTTCCCCTGGAGTTGTTGCCTGACCCCACCATGCTCACCGCCGTGGACGGCATTATTCAATTTGCCAACGATAGGGTAGCGAGGTTATTTGGCTACGAAACCGGCGAGATGGTTTCGCAACACATCAACAGGTTTATCGTCAGCCTGCACAATCCTGTGTGGGAAGACTGGGCCACCTTTAACCGGCTGCCTGATACAAAGTGGCAACTGCTGGGGACGGCAAAGACGGGCGAAACCTTTCCGGTAGAAATCGCTGTAAGTGTGGTAGCACTCCAGGACAAAGATTACATATGGCTTTCGATACGAAAAAAGCCTCATGATGAGCTGGAAATTAATTCGGCTTATACCAGAAACCTTATCGAAGCATCGCCAGACCCGATGCTGGTGATAAACCCCGCCGGCAAAATTACTGATGTGAACGCTGCCTCGGAAAAAGCCACCGGTGTAACCCGCGATCAGCTCATCGGCACCGATTTCGCAGATTATTTCGTTGAGCCGGAAAAAGCCCGCGAGGTATATCAGCAAGTGTTTGCCAGCGGATACGTGGCCGACTACCCGCTCACTATGCGGCACCAGGGGAAGAAAGTACTGTACAATGCGTCGGTGTACACAGACGAGAAACACCAGGTGCTGGGTGTATTTGCCACAGCCCGCGACATAACGGCGCAACGGAAGCAGGAGCTGGAAATAAAAGCGCTGAATGAGGAACTTGAGCAGCGGATTATCGAACTCGAGTCGTTTTCCTACTCGGTATCGCACGACCTGCGGGCTCCGTTGCGTGCCATCGATGGCTTCATCACTATATTTTTGAATAATTACCTGGCGGTAGTGGATGGCGAAGGCCAGCGCCTGCTTGGCAACGTGCGCCAAAACGTGGAGAAAATGAGCATCCTGATCGACGAGCTGCTTACGCTCTCACGTATTGGCATGTCCGACATTCATCTCGCGCCCATTCACATGCACAGGCTGGTGGCGGCTGCTATCGACGAGCTGGGCGATGCCAAAAAACCAGGCACCACCATCACGATATCGGAGCTTCAGGATGCCGTGGGCGATGTTACGCTTTTAAAGCAGGTTTGGGTAAACTTACTATCGAACGCATTCAAATATTCATTTAAAAAATCAAATCCGGAGATTGAAATAGGCTCGTATCTGGTCAGCGACGAGTGCCATTACTATGTTAAGGATAACGGTGTGGGTTTCGACATGGAATATGCCAACAAGTTGTTTGGCGTATTTCAGCGCCTGCACGATTCGTCCGACTACCAGGGCACCGGCGTTGGGCTGGCAATAGTTAAGCGCATCATAACGCGCCATGGCGGCAGGGTATGGGCCGAAGGGAAGGAAGACGATGGGGCGACATTTTTCTTCTCCCTAAAAGCAAAATGATGGACTTTGAAAAAACGATTGACATCCTGTTGGTGGAAGACAATCCCCACGACACCGAACTTACTACACACGCACTTTCTGAAAGCTCGAAGTATCTGCAGCTGACCCACCTGAAAGACGGCGTGGAGGCACTTGACTTCATTTTTGCCCGAAAGGCCTGCCACGAGGCATCTTTTGTCGCCGATCTTAAGCTTGTGCTGCTTGATCTTAAGCTGCCGCGAATGGATGGTCTGGAGGTGCTGCAAAAAATAAGAGAAAACGAAACCACCAAAGCATTGCCAGTGGTAATACTCACGTCTTCCAGGGAAAGAAAAGATATAAGGACGGCCTATAAATTGGGTGTAAACAGCTATGTAGTGAAGCCGGTCAGTTTCGATAGCTATATACAAACGATTGGCGCGTTGGCTTTTTACTGGGGCGCAATAAACGAACGGCCGCTGTGACCCGGGCGTTTTTTTATTATATCGATGAGCTTTCTCGTTAGTATAAAAGGAGACATTAAATATCGGGCTATTGAAAGAGCAATTTAATATTCTGTTTCTCGAAGACAACCTGTACGACGTGCAGCTGATGCAAAATGCACTGGACAAAGCTGGAGTGAGCTATACCCCGGAGGTGCTTTGGAAGAAAAACGACTTTCTCAATAAGCTGAAAGAGGAGCCGCCGGATGTGGTGCTGGCCGATTACTACCTGCCTTCTTACAATGGTATGCAGGCGTTTCAAATGCTGCGGCAGCAACACCATTATGTACCTTTTATTTTGGTAACAGGCACACTTAGCGAGCAACTCGCCCTGCAGTGCCTCAACGAGGGGGTAGACGACTTCATTCTTAAGTCGAGCTTTAAGCGGTTGCCTGTGGCCATTACCAACGCCATCAAAAAGAAGAAAACCGAGAAGGAGAGGCTCAAAATTGCTGAGGAACTCAAAAAGTCGCACGAAGAGCTGCGGCTGCTCAACATTGCCCAGCAGAGAGCCCGCGAAGACGAGCGCCTTACCATTGCCCGTGACCTGCACGACGAGCTCGGGCAGGTACTTACGGCGCTCAAGATTGACATTACAATGTTTGGGAAAAAGGTGCTGCAACAAATTGGCGAACCTGGCATGGAAGCCGAGTACAAAGGCATTATCAATATGGTTGACCGTATCACTCAGTCGGTAAAAAGGATCAGCTCCGGCCTCCGTCCTGAGGTGCTCGATGAGTTAGGACTATTTGAGGCAATTAAATGGCTGGCGAAGGAGTTTCAGGCAAGGAACAAAATAAAATGCGTGGCTATACTTCCGACGCAAAATATACCTGTGACCAAAAATTTTCCAATTACTCTGTATCGCATAGTGCAGGAGGCGCTTACCAATGTGGCGCGGCATGCCGGGGCTACCCAGGTGAAGATAATGCTGGAGATGGAGAACGACACGCTCTTTCTTGAGATTGCCGACAATGGCAGGGGCATTTCCAGCGAAGAGATACGCAGCCTTTCGTCGTTGGGTATAATAGGCTTGCGCGAAAGGGTGAGTGGACTGAACGGGAAGTTTAAAATAGGTAAGGGGCAGCTTGGAGGCACAATTGTTTCGGCCACCATTCCGCTAAAAGAACACCAGGTAATTGAAGAAGTATGATAAAGATTGCGATTGTAGACGACCATTCGATTGTGAGGTCCGGGTTGGTAAAAATACTTCGGGAAGAGCCTGACATGGAGGTGGTGCTGGAGGCCGACGGGTATAACCAGCTGATAGAGAAGCTAAAAAAATGCAAGCCCGATATTGCACTGCTCGATATTTCTATGCCGGGGAAAAATGGGCTCGAAATACTCAAAGAGCTGCGGCAGCACTACCCGGAAATTAAATCGCTGATGCTGAGCATGCATCCTGAAGACCGGTTTTCGGTGCGGGCAATTAAAGCGGGTGCTTCGGGCTATCTAACGAAAGAGTCGCTGGCCGACGACCTGGTGAACGCCATACGCAAGGTATACAACGGGGGCAAATTTATTACGGAAACGGTAGCCGAAATGCTTGCTGATACTTTTGAAACGGAAGGAAACAAAGCCGCGCATGAGAGGCTGTCGGATCGCGAATTTCAGATACTATGCATGATTACTTCCGGAAAACGGGTGAAAGAAATTGCCGCTGAGTTGTTTCTCAGCCCTGCCACGGTGGCCACCTATCGTACCCGTATATTGGACAAAATGCAGATGAAGTCGAACGTGGAACTTACCAACTACGTACTCCGCCACAATTTGATCGAATAGCCTTTTTTTGCCCGCCTGCCGGGTCGCTCCCCAAAAAACTGCAGCACTTAAAAAGCCGCCAATAGCCGGTATTTGAGGTGCCATGTAGTTAAAACAATTACAACGATTTCATAAAACTAACTCTTTTTCTGCCCTTCCTCAGTCTTTAACTTTACTATTCAAGCTTCCGGCGATTGTAGCTACTATCGAAAGGAGGCAAAAATACTGGTGTGTGGTTTCAGGGGTGAAAATGCGCATATCTACAAAGCCTTTTTAATTAAAGTTGCGAGAAAGTAACGGGAAAGAGGAGACAAATAGATTTTACTCGTACGCAATAAGCCCAAAAGAAAATGCTCAACAGCTGATCCGCCCCGGTATTACCCATTACAAGCTGTACTAAAAGATACTACACCTAACCTATATGGAACCGAGGCCTCTGAATACTAAAGGTCCTTCTTTGTAAGTTAATTTAAGTTAAAGAATAATTTCTTTTAGAAGAAGAATATAAAGCTATGGTAAACACTATTTTAAATCCTGATATTTCTATTGCATCTAACCCGGTGAGCTTACTGAGAAAGCCCGGAATTGCGGACAAACATAAAATTTTGACCCACGATGGAATGCCTGCACCATTGGCAGGCGCTGTGAAGAAAGCGAAGAAGAAGATAATACTTCTTGTAGACGAAGAACCTGTAAGTGTGCAGCAAATGAACGAATGCCTGCTGTATGCCGACCGCAACTACGAAATAATTAATTCAATAAATGCCAACCTGGCTGGCAAGCTGGTTGAATCGGTGAACCCCGACATAATAATGATGAACTGGAATGCACCCGACCCCAATGGCGTGAAGCTGGTGAAGCAGTTGAAGGCGAACCCGCTAACCAAAGAAATTCCGGTGGTGGTGTTTAGCAGAAACAAAACCTCGGTAGCCGATGTTGACGCCATGCTTTCGGCAGGTGCACTCGACTGCCAGGAGAAGCCCGCCGACAAGGCTACTTTAACGATAAGGGTAAAAGCGCTGATTCGCCAGGTCGACTCGCTGAACGAAATAAAGAAGAGAGAAGAGAGGATAAGGGAGAGAACAGAACGCCTCGCTGAAAACCTGAAAAGGCTGCAGGCAGAGGTTGATTTCAAAGAGAGGGAATCGTCGAACCGGCTGGAACTGCTGATACACTCCAAAGGAGTGAATGATAAGCTGCTCGACAAGCTGCACGACCTCCGGCCGCATCTCAACACCGAAGGCAAAACCAAGCTTCGTTACATTTCGATGCAGCTGAAGTGGGAGCTTGACGACGAAGAGAAGTTTAACCTGGAGAAGAAGTTTGACGAATCCAACTACTATTTCTATAACTGTCTCGAAAAAGCCTGCCCCGAGCTTACTAAAAACGAAAAGCGGTTATGCGCCTATTTCAAAGGAGACCATACCCCTTCGGAGATTGCCAGAATCACTCACAAGAGCCTGAACTGCATCAACGTGGCGTTTGCCCGCATCAGGTCGAAGCTGAAACTGCGGAACAAAAAGGACCTTAAGGAGTTTTTGAGCAGCATGGATTCAACGTCCATTACTTACACGATAAGCAAGTCGAGGATTATGGAAGAGATTGAGGCTTTCTAGCATACTTACAGTACATATACACAAGCTCAAAGCTCCCCGTGAAAATACTTTTTCCGGGGAGCTTTGCTTTTGGGCGACACAGCTCTTTTTTGGGTATTCTCCGAATCGGAATTATTTGTGATTTGATTTCCGGCGTGTCGGGATTTTCAGTGCATTCCTAAAGGTTTTCCACTCGGTCCCTTTATCTTTGAAGGTATCTGGTCACCCACATCGTTAATTGCCATGAGCACTTCTGCCACTCTTCACTTTCCTTTCGATTTGCCATTGCCCGCCCTACAGCCATTGCGCGCCGGCCACCTCGCCCTAAACTACGAGAATGGAAACCTGCGGAATATAAGGCTTGGCCAGGTGGAGGTAGTGCGCATGATCTACATAGCGGTGAGAGACCACCATTGGACAACCGCCCACTGCCGGATTTCCGATGAAAAGATACAAGCAACTGCCGATAGATTTGATATTTCGTACACTGCCACCTACACTTTGGGGCTGGTAAAAGTATTTGAGGCCAGGGTATCGCTAACGGGGCGCGCTGGCGTGGTCGAATTTGCAATGAGGGGAGCGGCGCTGGCAGATTTCAGCAGAAATCGCATCGGCATTTGCGTACACCACCCTATCAGGGAGTGCGCCGGTAAAATCGCCGGCGTTACCCGACCCGATGGCAGTAGTTATAGCGCTGCATTTCCAGAACTTATAGCACCGCACCAGCCGTTTCTCGACATACAGCAAATGACGTGGCTGCCCGCCCACGGTATAGAGGCCTCACTCACTTTTGCCGGCGACACCTTTGAAACCGAAGACCAGCGCAATTGGGGAGATGCCTGCTACAAAACCTACAGCACGCCGCTAAGCATCCCGTTTCCGGTGCAGGTAAAAAAGGGCGACGTGGTTGAGCAGTCAGTCACACTGCGGGTAAAAGCAAAAGAAGGCATTAACCCCGGTGTTGTGCAAAACATGGCCACGATCTCTTTTCCATTTCCAAAGATAGGACTGCAGGCCGCCAGCCGGCCAAACTCACTCAGCAGCAGCGAAGCCGAACTGCTGAAAAAGGTTAGCTTTCAGCGATACCGGGTTGAGGTGCAACTTAACCGCCACAACTGGCAGAGCAAGCTGGAACAGTTTTTCGACGAAGCACGCAGGTTGAACACCGTTGTCGATCTGATTGTGTTTTTTGCGCAAGGCAGCCCGGCCGAGAGCGAAGCGCTGCTGAACGCTCTGAAACCAGCGGAGCGGTTGCTGCATAGTCTGTTGGTGCTTAAACACGGTGAGAAAGTTACACCGGCGCCGCTCCTTCAGTGCATCTATCCTGCTTTCAAAGCCGCGCTTCCGTCGCTCAAAATCGGTTATGGCACCGACGCTTACTTTACCGAACTTAATCGCAACCGCCCGGCCGCAGGCACACCCTTCGATTTCGTCAGCTTTAGTGTCAATCCGCAAGTGCATGCCAGCGACATCCGCTCCATTATGGAAAATGTGGAGGCGCTTCCGTGGATTGTAAAAACGGCCAGATCTTTTGCCCGCGGCAGCGAGGTATTTGTTTCGCCATTCACCCTCAAAAAAAGAAACAACCCCGATGCCGGCGGTGATACGCAAACCGCCGACCGGTCAACGGAAGGCATCGACCACCGGCAAACCTCTTCTTTTTTTGCCACATTTACGCTGCTGGCCGTAGCAGGGCTGGCCGAAGCCGACGCCGTGGTGCTGTCGGAAACTGTGGGTGGGAAAGGTATAATGGCCGAGCCAACGCCGGCTGAGCCAACCCGGCTGTTTCCGGTGTATGAGCTGCTGGCAAGCTTGCGTGGTTTTGGACCGGTGAAGGTTCGGCGGCCCGAAATACTTAGCTGGGGCGAGGGTGTAGTGCTGGAAAATGAAAAGGGCGAGCTGCTAAAGGTTAGCGTAGTTGCCGGCTAACACTGCAGCATGCACCATCTTTCGTGCGTCCTGGCTCCTTTCCTTCAATCAATCCCGTTTTCGGAGGCAACCCATACCACAGCGTTTCTTATTACCTGGCCATAGCGGCTTGCGCTTGAAAAGTTTAAAATGTTTTCGCCTGCCTGAAAATAAGCTACTCTGCCAACGGAGCCATTTTCCGCGGGATCGAACAGCTTCACAAACCCCGCCGTGTGAACCTGATTTTGAGGAGATTGGTCGTTGGAGAAAATGGGTGTTACCTGGTTGATGCCGCTTCCAAACTCAGGGTTTATAAAGGTCATGTTTGTATATAACTCATCAAATAAATTAAAAGCGGGATAATTCGAGCCGCTGCTATTGGCGGCGGCCGGCAGTACCTGCTCGCTCCATGCGGCCGGGGCTGGTAGTGCGGGCGCATAGTGGATGCCATAAGTTGAGATAAAATGGCCATGGTTGGTAGCGAGCAGGTTGTAAGAAGTTCTGGAGCCTCCCCACCCGTCCCAATGCGATTGCGCTCCAAAAAGCTGTGTTGCCAGGATGTCTTTGTTAAACACGCCTGTTTCTGTTACCTCTTCGTCGTTGTAGAGCGCATGGTGGAGCCCCAGCACACCTCCGCCGTTATCGGCAAAATGCACCAGCGCATTTTGCAGCTCGTCAGTCATCCCCGTCGACCAATGTTTAAAAAACGCGACTACCTCGTACTGGTTCAGGAAATTGAGGATAGCTTCTCCGCTGCCGGGGTCGTAGGGTAGCATTTCGCTGGTGATGTCCAGGTCAGAAACCGCAAAGGTGAAATCGTCATTGTCCGACCCGCCCTGCAGCAGCGCCAGCAGGTGGGTGTAATCGGCGGGGAGGTTATCGCCTGTTCCATAGTTGCAGGGCACATCGTTGGCTCTGTTGGTGTACAGGCAGTTGTCGGGATCAACGGGCCCGCCATGCAAGATCAGCACCGAAACCTCCCGCTGCAGCGTGGCAGCTTCGGGGTATGTTTGCAGGATGCTGAGCAGGGTTTTGGCGCCATGTGCCACAGTTTGGGGGTACCAGTCGCGCGTAGTAATTATTTTTGATTTGCCCTCAACGGCCCCGGCAAAGGAAGAATGAGGCGACGAAACCGTTACCCGGTCTGCCTCTATGCCATTGTAGTTTATATCCAGTTCGTCCAGGTAAAGCTCGGTGTCGGGCTCCGGAAAGCCGGTAGCGAATCCTCCTTTTAACAGGCTGTATCCCAGGGATTCAGCACCGTCCCCGGTTGTGTTCGGCACTCTCCAAAACGCCGGAAGGCTTGCAGAATGGCACTGTGCCATCACCGGTTTGCCGGCAGCCAATGCATCCAGCGCCAGGGTGTTCAGCTTTTCAGCAGCAGCCTGCACTTCCAAAGCCTGCACTGTACGTTCGCCGGCTCCCTGCGGGTGGTAGTCGCCGTCTAGCCTGTAGGCCAGTGCGCCGGTGCCTCCCACTATGACCAGTGCGTCGTAGTCAGCCATGGAGCTGACGTCCTGAATACGCCCATTTACCTGTACAAAGCCGGGTGTTTCGCTAAGTCCCGCATCCCATGCATTTCCGAAAAGATCATCGAATTGGGTGGTAAATGCACCATAGCTACTTCCGTTTAGCGTGTTAGCTGTTTCTTCTATAGTGGTTCCTTCGGGAAGCATGTAAACCGAGGCCGTTCCCCATGCCGAGCTTCTTACATCAACTGTATAGCCCGATTTCTCAAAGGCCTCTTTTGCCACCACGTATTCAGAATAGTAAGTGTCTTCGTAGGCCACAAACATGAGGATAGTTTTTGAAGGGGCGGGGGCAACCTGTTGGGTAACAAAGCTGACTTCGCCGCCATAGGCTGTGCCGGAGCTATTAGTGGCATAGGCCCGCAGGTAGTAGGTGGTGTTGGGGGTCAACCCTGTCAATTCACTTGTAAAGCTTCCTGTTCCCGTGCCGTTGCTGGTGAAGGAGTCAGACACGCTGGGGCCCGTACTAGTGCTGTACACCACACCACGGGCAGTGACGGCAGCACCACCGTCGGAGGTAATTTCGCCCCCGGCAGTTGCGGAGGCTGTACCAATATTCGTGGCAACAGCGGTGGTAACTACCGGCAGTCCGTTCTCCACAGGCTGTGCCTCTGTAGTGAAGCTCACTTCATTTCCATAGGCTGTTCCGGCGCTGTTGGTTGCATAGGCCCGCAGGTAGTAGGTGGTGTTCGGCGTCAACCCTGTCAATTCACTCGAAAAGCTTCCTGTTCCCATGCCATTGCTGGTGAAGGCGTCGGATAGGGTGGGGCCCGTACTAGTGCTGTACGCCACACCACGGGCAGTGACCGCAGCACCACCGTCGGAGGTAATTTCGCCCCCGGCAGTTGCGGAGGCTGTACCAATATTCGTGGCAACAGCGGTGGTAACTACCGGCAGTCCGTTCTCCACAGGCTGTGCCTCTGTAGTGAAGCTCACTTCATTTCCATAGGCTGTTCCGGCGCTGTTGGTTGCATAGGCCCGCAGGTAGTAGGTGGTGTTCGGCGTCAACCCTGTCAATTCACTCGAAAAGCTTCCTGTCCCCGTGCCGTTGCTGGTGAAGGACCCGGTCAGCGTGGGGCCCGTACTGGTGCTGTACGCCACACCACGGGCAGTGACGTTCGAACCGCCGTCGGAGGTAATTTCGCCGCCCGCAGTAGCCGTGGTTGAAGTAATTCCTGTTGCACTCACCGTTGACACAACGGCCGTCGAAACCCGAAGATCGACGATAACCTCACCTGAAAAAAAGGGATCGCACCCGTCTTGTCCAAGTTGTGCACGAAACCGTACGGGCGTTTTTTCTATCGCAATTTTAAGTACTGGTGCCTGCTGAGGTATATTTTCCCACTCGCCTCCTTCATATTGGTTTTGCCATTGCACCAGGGCGTACCGAGCCGGTGCGCTTATAACGAGCGTGTCTCCATGGTCCGCCTCCAGATAGGATTGGGCTACGACGCAGGGTGCCATAAGAAATGTGAAAGTGATCAGGTAAAGTAGCTTCATGAGTTTAAAGGTTTGTTGCCGATGGGAACAGAATAGCGTTCAAAATGAAGGGCGAACGGTTTAGCCGATTATCCAAAACAAAGCCTCGTGTCGCCACTGAAAGTGTTTAACTGTGAGGTGGTCGGCATTGCGGCTCTTTTTCTGATGCCAGTGGGTTAAGAAGAGAAAGAACGTTTGACTCGGCGTAACCAGGGCAACTTTCGACACGGATGCGAGAGCTTCAGGAATTTTGGTTGGCAGAAGTTCATTTTTCCACCAGGTCCTGGCCTCAGCGCTTAGGGAGGTCATTTGCCGGTTGTCGATCAAAAGACTGACACTGAACGGGCTAGCGTTGGCGATGGCGTTGAGTATTTTGAGATTAAGCTCCTTGTAGGTTTGGTAATCCACATCACCTTTTAAACTCAGAGTAATCAGGTTAGAATAGGGATCGATCCGGCATTCAGCGATTTTCGTGCAATACAAATTTTCCATAAATAAAATAGTCGATGGCTACGTGTGCACTTTCCAATTCAGGTCGGTACACACATCAATGCTGAAAGATAGTCGTATAAAAATTACCGGTTCATTTTTGGATGGCTACAAAAGGTCTACAAAGGCCGTTATTTTGCCCGTACAACCCCGATCTGCGATTAAGAAAGAGGTAAAGCCGGCGCCGTGAAACTCTTTTTTTAATATTCCCCGGGCCTCGAACGTCTCCTATTCCGGCTTATCATTTTTTTGGCATGTAGACGCTTTATAGACACACCAGATTACCGTGACGTAAAAACAAATCCGAATATTTGTCTCGTCATCGTCGGAGTAATTGTCCGGTTAGAAGGCAAACTGCTCCACATGACTTTGATACATTTTGCTGTGCCATTACAGCGTGCATCTTTCGACCAGCTTGAATGTTTAATGAAGGTCTATTGAGGCGTTAACCGGATAGGCGGGCTCTACAAAATCTATGGATAAAGAGTTCTCTTTAGTCGTTTCATTAGATGCCGAATTATTCGGCGCCTGGATCAAAACTTTTTTTTGAATGCTGTTGAAGTTCCGTCGGCAAATCGGTCAAAATGGTCAGAGAACTTAACATGAATGTTAAAGAAGTTTTGTGCAGGTTCTTCGTCTTGATTTTTAAAAAATACCTCCTGATTCGGAGGTATTTTTTCCCTTTCGAGCACTCTTAAATGCGGAAGGTGATTTATTGATTCGTTAAGTATTTATAAGCAAATAAAAAATGGAAAAAACACAAAGCTTGTACGAACGCCTTGGAGGTATTGATGCGGTAAATGCGGCAGTTGATATTTTCTACAAAAAGGTGCTGGCTGACGAGAGCATCAGTCATTTTTTCACGCAAACCAATATAATGGAGCAGTCGGGCAAGCAGAAGGCCTTTTTGGCCTATGCTTTTGGCGGACCGGTAAAATACAACGGAAAAGGAATGCGGGATGCCCACGCTCATCTGGTAAGAAAGGGGCTTGATCACCATCACTTTAATGCAGTAGCCGGTCACCTGGTAGCGACACTGCGCGAACTCGGCGTGTCCGAAAATTTAATAGCAGAAGTAGCAGCAGTAGCCGAAAGCACCAGAATGGATGTGTTGGGTAAAGAGCAGCCGAAAAAGAAAAGATTTATTTTTTGGTAGCAAGAGCAACGGAGGCGCCTCACGAGGCGACGATACGCTAATGTGTATCCCTGCCCGGGCCCACCGGCTTTGATTTTTATTGGCGAGACTAGGTCACTCAAACGAGCCTGTTTGGGCTCGTTTGTTTCAGTTACACCATCAATACGGGGACCGGTATAAAGAGAAGGTGCTGCCAACTGTGACGTTGTCAATCACCGACTACAGAACGTCTACATTTTCTGCTTTCAATGCCGTGGTTTGTCCGCGGCCCATGTTTTTGCAGGAGCAGCAAGCCTGGCAAATCAGGCAAAAGCAGACTCTTTTTCATTTCACCAGCATAAGGGAATTATCAGTAAGTGCACGTAGTGTAGACTCTTTGTAGTCGCGGCAACCTTTGATCCTAATGTGGCTTCTGATAACATTGTCATTAACTGATTTTTTGTTGAATTGCATTTTTAATCGAATCACTATTATGAAGTGTATCCCTGGAAATACTACTTTTAAATCATTTAGTATGTTTTTGTTACTATTAGCGCTTTCACTTCAGGTAAAGGCGCAGGATGTAGCTTTACATGACTCGGTGCTGGTTGTTGGCGTTGGTGAAGAAAAATGGGTTGACCAGCCGCTGACAGATATTTCGGATTATATGTATTACCTGAGGGACCCGGAAGGGAACCTAACGCTCGACGAAATTATGCGGCGGGAAGATCAGTTTTCACCACTCAGAGAACGATCTGCAACATTTGGAAACACGACTGATGCCATTTGGTTTAAGGTGGAAATTAAGAATACCAGTGAAGATATTTTAATTGGTATTGACAATGAGACATTGCACCATATTAACTTTTTTTCGAAGGCTCACTCGGGGGAATATAAGGAAGTAGTTACTGGATTTATGCACGATTTTAATTCCCGTCCCGTTGACGATAACATTTTTTTGTTCCCTGTTAAATCTTCAGAAAACATTGAGGAGTATTATTTCCGAATTAAATCGGACCATATGTTTTCGAGCCCCTTTAAATTGGGACACATTTCTTCTTTTGAAAATTACTCATTTCAGAAAGACATTTTATACGCCATTTACCTCGGTATTGCGTTGTCACTCTTTTTATACAATCTTTTTATTTACATCATTACCAGGAGAAAAACCTATGTGTTCTACCTATTATACATAGCGTGTATTTTTGTGATGGTAACGAGTGAGCACGGCTTCATCTTCCAGAATCTGCATCCCGGTTTGCCTGGCATTAACCGGCTGTTTCCTTTTCTGCCATTCATAACTGCCATTTTCATTCTGTTGTTTGTTCAAAGCTTCCTGGAGACAAAAAAGTACACACCGGTTCTGGACAAAATCACCAATGTAATTATCGGGTTGCTTGTGTTGCTGTGCGTGTTTTACCTGGTTACGTGGGACTACCGGACGGCGGTAAATATCGGACAGGTTACAGGGCTTGTTTTTATTACCGACAGCTTGCTCATTATCTTCTTTGCTGCACGAAATGGCAACACCAACAGCAGGTTATACACAGCGGGAATTGTCGCTTTTTTTCTGTCCATCGTGCTCTACCTCATGTCTCAGAACAATGTGCTGCCCGACGTTTTCGTGCTAAGGCATGCTGTAGTATTCGGGTCGTCGATCGAGATCATCATGTTTTCGCTCGCTTTGGCCAACTGGATCAACAGGTTGAGGCAGGAAGCTAACCAGGCGCTGGAAATGACCAATGCCGAGCTACTGAAGTCGGAGTTGCAGCTGAAAGAGACCATCACCAGGCAGGAGGAATTTCAGAAGCAGCTGAGGAAGCAGAACAAAAAATTGGTGCTTTCGGAGGAACAGATGAGAAAAATAGCCGAGGAGCAGCTCGAAACATCGGAAAAGCTTCTCATAACCCAAGCCGAGCTTCAGTCGATTCTCAGGTCGGAAAGAGAAAGCTACCAGCAACTGCTCGAAGCGCAGTCGCAGCTGGTGAACAACGAAAAAATGGCATCGCTGGGCCAGCTTACAGCCGGCATTGCGCATGAAATTAATAACCCCATCAACTTTATCTACAATGGAATAGATACGCTGAAGCTTACGCTTGAAGAGCTTTTGACGGTGATTGACAAAACGGATATACCCCGGAATGACGCCGACCGGAAGAGGATTGTCCAGGAGATTGTAGCGCTTAACAATCGCTATGATATAAACGAGCTAAGCAACGACGTAGAGGAATTGGTGGCTGATATCCAGAAGGGAGCGGTTAGAACAATGGAGATAGTGAAGGGCCTCCGAGTTTTTAGCCGCCTCGACGAGGAAGAGCGAAAGCCGGCCAACGTAAACGAAAACCTCGATGCCACCCTGGTACTGCTGCGAAACAAAACCAAGGACAAGATTGCTGTAAAGAAGTATTACGATTCTACTATCGGAGACATCACCTGTTACCCGGGGCAGCTGAACCAGGTGTTTATGAACATCCTCAGCAATGCCATTCAGGCGATTCCCGACGGGCGAAACGACGGCGAGATTATGGTTTACACCGAAAACAGGCCCGATGAGGTAATTGTAAGAATAAAAGACAATGGCATGGGCATACCGGAGGATGTGCAGAAGAGGATATTTGAGCCATTTTTTACCACCAAGCCGGTGGGAGTAGGAACGGGGCTTGGCTTGTCGATTGTGTACGGAATCGTGGAGAAGCACGGCGGCAGCATATACGTGAACAGCATGGTGGGTGAGGGAACCGAGTTTGTAATTCACCTTCCTAAAACAGTTTGATCCCGCTTTTTACCCAACAAAAAATTGATCGACCATGAAAATATTATTTCTGATTGTTTACATCGTTTGCCTCATCCCGGCCTTTTGTTTTTCCCAGCATAGTGAGCCGTTAGCTGCTCAGCAAAGGCTGGTGGTGACAAATACGGATTCAGCCGTATCCATCAGCAGGCATATTTCTTTTCTTCGGGACCCTTCAGGAAGTCTGTCGCTGGAAGACGTGATGCAAGCTGACGGCCTTTTTGAGAGCAGTACTTCGCCCACTATAAACTTCAATCAAACAAAAGACGCTATCTGGCTGAAGGTTGAAGTGGAAAACAATCACCCGCACATGTACTTTGAGGTGGGGAACAGCACCATTTTTAAAATCAACTATTTTTATCCAACTGCCGATGGCACATACGCTGCCCATGAAACGGGCTTTTTATACGACTTTGGTACAAGGCTTCTAAATAGCGAATTCTTCCTTTTTCCAATCAACCAAAATGAGGGGCCGGTAACCTACTTTTTCCGGATGGAATCTCATTCTTTCTTCCATGTTCCCATAAAAGTCGGCAGCAGCAAAATCCTGCTTTCGGAGCACAGGGGCAGGCTGATATTCTATGCTGTCATAGTGGGTATTCTCTGTTCGCTCTTTCTCTACAACTTTTTCATTTTCGTTACTACCAGGAGGCTGGCGTACCTGTACTACATCGGCTATGTGTTGACAGTTATGCTTACCTACCTGGCCGACAGGGGTGTGCTGCATCAGTACCTGTTTACTCACGCACCCATGCTTCAGAAGTACTTTTTTAGTGCCATCGGTATTTCGAGCCAGGCTTTTCTGCTCCTGTTCATTTCCGACTTTCTTGAAACCTCCGTTTACGCACCAAAGCTGCACAAGGCGGGTAGGGTTATTTTCGCTATTATATTGGGCTTCCTCGGCCTCTCTTTCGCGGGTTTTTACTCCACCTCCATGGTTGCCGTTCAGCTTATTTTTCTCGTGGTATTTATCATGATATTTCTGTTCTCTTACCAGGTAAGCAAGGCAGGTAAGTACAAAGGAGTACTTCATTTGCTTGGGGTAGCTGCCTTTTTTTTGGGGGGATTGGTTTATCTGAGCATGATTAATGGCTTCGTTCCCAACACATTTTTTACCGTCAATGCCTACGGCCTGGCCGCTTGTGCTGAGGGTATCTTGTTTTCTTTTGCGCTGGCCAAATGGATTAACGAAGTAGAGGAGCAAAAAAATGCAGAGCTGGTGCGGTACAATAACTATATGGTATTGTCGGAGGCGAGTTTGCAAAGCAGCGTTAAGAAGCTCAGGGATGCAGAAACGCAGCTGAAAGGAATCAACGACAGGCTGTCGGAGTCGCAGGAAGCCATGCGGGCCATAGCAGAAGACCAACTCGAACAAAGCGAGGCCCTGCTAAAAGCGGAAAAGGAGCTTCAGCGAGCGCTGCAGGAGGAAAAAGAGAGGAAGAAGCTGCTTTTGGACACACAGTCGCAGCTGGTAAACAACGAAAAAATGGCTTCGCTGGGGCAGCTTACTGCCGGTATAGCACACGAAATTAACAACCCTATCAACTTTATTTACAATGGTATCGACACGCTCAAGCTTACGTACAGCGAACTGAAGCCCATCGTGAATAAGGTGAAAGAGTTTGGTAACGGCCACGATGAGAATCTGCTGATCGACGAGATTGTGCACCTTAGAAATGAATATCAGATTGAAGAGCTAAAGTCGGACATGCACGAGCTGGTTTCCGACATTAAGCTTGGGGCCGTGCGAACGATGGAGATAGTGAAAGGTTTGCGCGTATTCAGCCGCCTTGATGAAGAAGAGCAAAAACCGGCCAACATCAACGAAAACATTGAAGCCACGCTGGTATTGCTTCGAAACAAAACCAAAAACAAAATCGAAATCCGAAAAGATTTTGAAACCAGCAACCAGGAAATTTTGTGCTATCCGGGCCAGCTAAACCAGGTGTTTATGAACATCATTGGCAATGCCATACAGGCCATTCCCGAAGACCGCAGCGATGGAAAAATAACCATTACCACAGAGCTAAATGAGCACATGGCCATTATACGAATTAAAGACAATGGCGTGGGCATGCCAGAGAGTGTGCGCAAGCGGATTTTCGAGCCGTTTTTTACTACAAAACCAGTGGGTGTGGGCACGGGCCTTGGATTGTCGATCTCCTATGGCATTATTGAAAAGCACAAAGGGCAAATGTTTGTGACCAGTGAGGAAGGCAAAGGAACCGAGTTTGTCATACATATACCCAGAACCTGATTTATCAAAACGCAAACAACAGCAAGAGAATGGAAACAACCATACCCAATCCAGCCGCTGAAACAGAGGCCAGCAGAAGGCAGGCAGAGTACAACGTGTTGTACGTAGACGACGAAACGAGCAACCTCCGGATTTTCCGCATGGCCTTTAAACGCCACTACAATATCTACATAGCCGAAAACGGTGCCGAAGCCATTGAAATCCTGCGCAATAACCAGATTCATCTGATTATTACCGACCAGAAGATGCCGGAGATGACGGGAACTGAGCTACTGGAGAAAACGCTCGATGAATTTCCGAACCTGGTAAGGATCATCCTCACCGGCTTTGCCGACATCGAGTCGATTGTAAGAGCAGTAAACCGGTGCGGCATTTACAAATACATCACCAAGCCGTACGATCAGGGCGAGATGAAACTCACCCTCGACAAAGCCCTGGAAAGCTTTAAGCTGAAGGGAGAGAAAGATATACTGCTCGAAAAACTTGCCCAGAGCAATGCCCAATTGGAAGACAAAGTGAGGGAGCGGACCTCGGAGCTTGAGGAGGCCAACAAGAGACTTACCAGTGGGTTAACTTACGCCAAGTCGATACAGGACACGCTGCTGCCGGCCGAAGAAGAAATTGCGAAGGACTTTTCAGGGGTTTTTATAGTACACAAGCCCAAAGACATAGTCGGCGGCGATTTTTACTGGTTTCACAAAACCAGCGATAGCCTGCGGTCGGTTACCGTGTTGGCCCTTGCCGACTGCATGGGTCATGGAGTGGCAGGGGCGCTCCTCAGCATGATAGGCGAGTCGCAGCTCTCCTATATTGTGAAAGACAAAAAGGTGTACCATTCCGATTCCATACTCGAAATGCTCGACGAGGGAGTTACCGGCACCTTAAGCAGGCAGGGTGTTGCGGGGTCCGAAACAATGGACGTGGCAGTGGTTGTAATCGACCGTCAGAAAAAAGTGCTGGAGTATTCCGGGGCCAAGCTCGATATCGTTTTTGTGTCGGGGGGAAAGGTTAACCGGGTGAAGAGCAGCATTAAGCCCATCGGTTTCGTTTCCACAGGTAAGTCGGGCTATCAGCGCGAGATGCTGGATCTAACCGGCATTTCGCACCTGTACCTTTTTTCCGACGGCTTGCAGGACCAGATGGACCACACCACAGGCAAAAGATTCGGGTCGAAGCAAGTGATTGAGCTAATTGAGTCTATTCATCCGCTTGACCTGGCGTCGCAAAAGCAAGCTGTTTTGAAAACAATCGGGCAGCTGACAGGAAATGCCGAACAAACTGATGATATCACATTTTTGGGGGTAGAACTTTAACTGAAAGAAAATGAAAGTCAAAGCTATTGATTTTAAAAATTGGGCAAACGCAAATTTGTCGCCTCTTGCCTGGCAGCGAATTGTTCTTAAATCGCTTCCCGGGCTGAAGCCTTCCGGTTTGCAGCTCAGCGACCTCACCGAGCCCTCTGCGGACCTCGTGCTGGCCAACGGAGCGCTGGAGGCGATACTCGAGTCCACAGAAGCTATTTACAACGCAGGCATCCCCGAAGCCCTCTTTGTCAGGTAATGAGGACGGCGTTGGCGGTTGCGCCATAAGAAGAACTTTAAAAATAACGTCGCCGGGCTTGTTTTTTGGCTGAAAACCGAGCGGCGGAAGTTTTTATAAAGCCCCTTAACCTTTGAGCATGTGGGGGGTTAGGCCGGCGTCGGATTTTATCCGGGCCGGCCGTTTTTTCCATCTTAGCTGCCCATATCCCCTCACGTTTTGAAAACAAAGCGGCATAAAATGAGTGTAATCGCCTTTGTGAATTGTGTGAAAATAAAAAGCCTGGCTGCTGGTATTTTGTTCTTTACGGCCATTCCTGCTTTGGCCAATAACCCTCAAATTACCAGCTACGGTATCAGCGTAAATGCGGAGGAAGGCTACGCCATGATTACGCTCGATATTAGCTGGGAAAACTCGTGGCGGGACGCTGAAAATCATGATGCTCTGTGGGTTTTTGTTAAGTATTACGCCGACGGTACCTGGCGCCATGCCGCGTTGAACTACGCTGACGGAACTTCCGCCGGAGATGGTCATGTTGCTCCGCCCGGAGCAGAGTTGGCCACCACTGCCGATGGCATGGGGGTGTTTGTGTACAGGTCGGGGCCGGGCGCCGGAGATTTTGTGGTTACCAATGCAGCACTGCGGTGGAATTATGAAGCTGACAATCTTGACAATCCCCAGGAAGTGGAAATTGTAGTGCAGGGGATTGAAATGGTGTATGTGCCCGAGGGCGCTTTTTATGCAGGTGATGGGGCCACGGCGGGTATCCGGGGGAACTTTGAAAGCGGAACCAGCGGCAGCCCCTTTCTTGTCGATTCTGAGGAGGAAATAGTGCTGGGCGGAGGCGGATCCGGAAGCTTGGGAAACAATAACCGTGAGGGCATGGCCAATTCCGCAACTGCTCCCTACTTTATCCCGGCGACATACCTGGCTGTGTCGGCAGATGACTTCGACGACCAGGCTTCTCAGCTGCTCCCGGCGGCATTTCCCAAGGGATACAACGCCTTTTATTGCATGAAGTATGAAATGACCCAGGGCCAGTACGTAGCTTTTCTCAATATGCTTTCGGAAGTACAGGCAAACAATCGTCATTCCCTCGATCCTCATGCCGACGACGAGGCTTCGTTCAGGTACAATCTTTCTGGTGTGCATCCCGATATTTCCACCGCCACACCTTACTTGCCTATGACCTTCATAGAATACCAGGACGGGGCCGCATATGCCGATTGGGCCGGGCTACGCCCCATGACGGAGCTGGAATTCGAAAAGGCATGCAGGGGTGCGGAGCTCCCGGTTGCCGGCGAGTATGCCTGGGGCACCAACACTGTCAACACCAATTATTATCCGCTTGCAAATGCCAACGAGATTAATGAAGGGGTAGCCCAAAACTTCAGTGCGGCTGCCGGAAATGCCTGGTACAACGAAACGCTAAGTATACCTAATGCCATGGTGAGGGTGGGGGTTTTTGCAGCCAATAGCGGCAATACCGGGCGCATTACTTCGGGTGCCTCCTATTGGGGGATATTTGAGCTGAGCGGCAATTGCTCCGAAAGAGCGATAACCGTAGGCAGGCCCGAAGCAAGGGGCTTTCAGGGAACCCATGGCGACGGCATACTGGGCCCAAATGGCAACGCCAATAATCCCGACTGGCCGGGCTATTCTGCCGAGGGGGTGAGCAGCCCGGTTGGGTGCGGCTACCGCGGCGGCGACTTTTCGTTTCCTGTGCCGGTGCTCGAAAACCTGGCGGTGTCGTCGAGGCGGATGGCCACCGCGTTTTACGACGTCCGCTATTTCTCAGCAAGCATGCGCCTGGTACGAACAGCCCCCTGAGATGAACCACCTTAGCTGCTATCGGTTGGCTGGAGTTGTGGTATGTGTGTTACTGGCATCTGGTGATAGCCGTGCCCAGGGAAAGTTTTTTGGCGGTGATGCCGGCGGATTTACGTTGGCAGAGGTGTCGGAAGTGCTGCCAGTGGAATGGCTGGAACTAACAGCCGCTGCCAGCGACTCTGGTGTTGAGATAAGCTGGCAAACGGCTTCGGAAACCGATAACGATTTTTTTGTAGTAGAGCGCAGGAGCACCACAACTGCTTTTGCCGACATAGCAAGGGTGGAAGGGGGTGGCACCGCGGCAAGTGTCAGCACGTATCACATTGTCGATCGTCATTCGTTTTCCGGCCGGAACTATTACCGCATTAGGCAGGTGGATTACGACGGCAAGTGGCGGCACTCGGCAATAATATCTGCGGAATTTAAGCCCCATCGCGAAAAATACCGCCTCTATCCAAATCCGGCATCCGATGTTTTCAAAGCCTACCCGCCAACCGACGATGCCTCGGTGTCGATATTCAGCATCGACGGCACATTGATCAGGGTCTTTAGCGAAGACGCTTCCTTTTCTGTGGCGGGGCTCATGCCGGCCGTCTACATTGTCAGAATTGAAACCGCCTGGGCAGCATTCAGCATCAGGCTTGTTGTTCGATAAATTTGACAATGCCAGCAATCAACGGAGAATGTTAATAATGGCGACCACGCTGATAAGCACCCAGATAATATTGAGGACGGCGTTGGGGTAGGCTTTCTTGAGGTAGGTATATATAGCCAGCAGAATGCTGCCGACCAGGTTGATTAGCTGATACTCGATGGAGGTGCCCGCCAGTACACCATAGCTTGTAAGGGCAAAGCCGGCCAATAGCATTACAGCGCCAACCCAGCCGATGGATTCAGTCACAAAATTCTTCATGGGACTAAGTTATGGAAGACCGCGGTGCGGACAAGGACGGCCCGCTACAAAAGGGGTTCGACCTGGCCCGCCGCCCACTGCAGGGTCACCCTGCTCTTGGCATACTTTGCACGAAATTCATACAGTTTCACCTGGGCGTTCACGAGCAACTGCTGTCGCGAGTTGATGATAAATAGTGAGCTTTCTCCGTTGTCGAAGCGCATTTGCTCCCCCCTGAGCAGGGCCGAATAGCTGGCAACGAGCGCCTGCTGGTTGATGATCTGCCGGGCCAGGGTGTTGAGCTCATTGGCTACGGCCGCAATTTCGTTTGCTATATCGCGCTGAAGCTGCTTTTGCTGCAGCTCCGTCTGCGTGATCTTGATGCGGGTTAATCCGTATTTTGCCCTCGCTTCTCTTAGGAAAAGCGGAACGGAGAAGTGAATGCCGATTTTCGATGAAGCCGGAATAAAAGCCGACTGGAACTCAATCTCCTGAGGAAACATCAAGCCGCTCTGCAGAAAGTTGTAATCCACGTTGAGTTTTGGCTTCATTTTTTCAATGGCAAAGCGGCGCTCAACATCCAGCTCTTTTAGCTTGAGCCGGTTCTTTACCAGCTCGGGGTGATTTTCCATCGCCACGTCTACCAGTTGTGAAACCACTTCGCCAGACATCAACGTTGCTTCGCTACCCCTGAGTGATGGAACGCTTGCTTCTGAAAGGGCTAGCGGTTGGCCATTTTCGTCCCAGAGCCACGCCGATGCCCGCAGCATGGCGTTTTGAAGCTCCATGAACGCCTGGCCTCGTTGAATTTCAAGATTCTGCACCTGGGCAAATGCATCCAGCGTGTCGAAGGTGGGGAGATCCCCGTTGATTGCGCGGGATTTCGTAGCCCCAAACCGGAAATTAGCAAGGTCGTAAGCCTCGGAAAGCAAGTCGTAGCTGTAGTAGGCATTCGCCCAATCCCAATAGTCTTTGGCTGCGTTCAGCAGTAGCTTGTTGATCTCCTTCACCTTTTCTGCCTCGGCCATTGGCTCAAGCAGTTGCGCCTGCCGAAGGGTAGCACGCCGCTCGTCGGTGAACAGCCCCTGGAGCAGGGGAACCGAAATTCCAATTGCCGACAGCCCTTCGCTGGGTGTGGAAAGCTCTGGGCTGAGGAGATCGCCCGTGTTGCGCTCGAAACCTGCTTTTACTTCGGCAAGCCAGACTGGCACCACCAGCTTGTTATCGAAGTGCTGGTAGTAGTCTTTCCCCTGGAAGGTCTTCGCTTCGTACACCGATTTGATCGACGGGTCAAAAGCACCTTTTGCCACTCTGATTTCCTGTCGGGCCATTTCGGGCAGCAGCGAAACTTGCTTTACTACCGGGTGATGAGCCAGGATATGACGCAGAAACTCACCGTCCGTCAGGGTAGATACAGAATCTTGCGCGACTGCCGGCGAGCAGCACGAAATGCATATCGCTGCAAAAATCATGAGGCGTTTCATTCTTCCTTTTCTTTTGCTACGATGTCCTTTTGGCTCGCCGAGGGAAGCTCCTTCGTGTATTCAGGGGGGAAGCCATTCATTTGCCGCCAGATCTCGAACCACACAGGTACGTCCTGAAGCAATGCCCAGCCATAAGCGCCCGAGCCTACCCTGATCTGTTCCGGCCAAGGTTCGGAGGCAGGGTCTGGCACTACCAGCAAGCGGTACTTACCCTGGGTGTCCACATTATCTATCGCTGCAATTACGCCGCCGAAGGTGCCAAAGCTCACGCCGGGCCAGCCAGAGAATACGAATGCTGGCCACCCGTCAAATTGCAGGCGGATCGGGCTTCCCTTTGTCAGCAGTGGCACGTCCAAAGGCTTTACAAACAGTTCAACCGCCAGCCTTGGATCAACCGGCACAATGCTGGCAACCGGCTCACCCTCTTTTATAGTTTCGCCTGTACCCATTTTCAAAGCTTTCACTACGTAGCCGTCCTTGGGAGCTGTGATCTGGTAAAATGAGCTTCTGATCTTCATATTACTCAGCTCCATCTCCATCTTGGCTATTTCCCCTTTAGTCTCAAACAGGTACGACTCCGTGGCGCTTCGGTCACTTTCGGCTTTGGCGATCTTGTCGAGGTACTCCGCTTCCACTGCAGAAAGCTCTATTTGCAGATTTTCCCATTCATTGCGGCTCACCAGCAGCTTGTTTTCTGCGGAAATCAGTTTCGCCTGCCCCTGTTGCAGCTTCATCTTGCGGTCTTCCAGTTCGGTAAGAGATTTTAGGCCTTCCTTGTAAAGCTTTTCCTGCGCCTGAAACTGGCGTTGTGCCACGGCATAATTAACCTTCTCGGCCTCCAGGTCAATGCTGTCGGATGCCACCTTCAGACGGGCCTGCTCAATCTTGTTCCGGGTCTGGTTCAACTTCACTTTCAAACCATTGTTCAGAGCGCCGATTTGTGCATTCAAAGCATCCAGCTTCTTGTCGGTTGCGAGGAGCGATCCTTTTTTGGCTTCGACTTGCTGTTCCAGCCTCACAAGGAACTGCGGATCAAAATATTTTTCTTTGATCTCAGAGAGCGTGATAATGGTATCTCCTTTTCCCACTCGCTGTCCCTCCTGCACATACCAGCGCTCAATTCGTCCGGGAATCGTGCTGTGGATGGTTTGTGGCCGCTCGGAGGGATCATAGGTTGTTACCACTCCGTTGGACCGGATGTTTTGAGTCCAGGGTAAGAAAAGCAAGACCAGAATGACCGCAAAGATACCGATGCCCCAGTAGGCCATTGTTTTCGGAAGATCCACGCGGGTGATCTTCCGCATAGCTTCAAACTTCTCAAGGTCCTGATTAAAAAGTTTCTCTTCCATGGTCAATAAGTCTCCTTAACAGCTTCAAGTATGCAGCCATTCCGAAGCTCAATGGTCCTGTCGCACATCTGCGGAATCGATATGTCGTTTCCGATAAACAGGATGCTCCAGGCATTTTTCCTGTCCATGAGTTTTTCGATGATCCGCTTTCTTTCAGCAGGGTCCACATTCGGGAGCAGGTTTTCCAGCACAAGAAACTTTGGTATTTCTGCAATGCATCGGGCAAGGATCAGTTTTTCAGTGATGCTTTCCTGCAGCCACTTGGAGCCCCCGGGCAATAACGTGTCGAAGCCATCGGGGAGGCTTTGAACCCATGGGGTCAGTCCTACGAACTCCACCGCCCATAGTACCTTTTCAAAGGGAATGTCGTTCCGGCCCAGGTGCAGATTTTCCGCTATGGTTCCTTCAAAGAGCGTTTCCTCCGAGTTGTTGCCCACGAAGGCATGGAGGCTGTCGCGGTTTATATCTCGAAGCGACAGGCCATCATAAGCTACGATGCCATCAAAATCGTGGATATAGCCTAGTAGAATGTTGACAAGCGTACTTTTGCCGGATCCATTGCGGCCATATAGGCACACCCGTTCTCCTTTCGCTACCTCAAAGCTGATGTTGTCGAGCACAGGGCGGTCTTTTGCAGGGTAGCGGTAGCTAAGCCCTTTTACTGTGAGGCTGAAGTTAGGCTCATGGGCAAACTCCTCAAACTGAATACCGGTCTTTTCTTCAATGGGAACAGAAGTTACCTGGCTCAGCTTTTCTGCATTGGTACAAAGGTCGTACACGGTTTCCAGCTTGGTCAGTACCTTTTCCACGGCCGCCATAATCATGATCACTACGATCTCACTCGCAACAAACTGCCCGATGTTGATCTGCTGATTCAGCACCAGCAAAGCACCGGTTATTAACAGGGCTGCGGTGATCATGGTTTTAAAGAAGATGAAGCTGAAGTACTGCGTGACCAACACCTTAAAGTGCTCATTTCTTGCCTCAATGTAGTTTTGAGTGAAGTCGTCCGTCTTTTTTAGCCAAATCTTTGAATAGCCGGCCGATTTAAAGGTGTTGAGTGAGCGAGCCAGTTCCTGCATCCAGTTCACCAGCTTGTATTTGTACTTCGACTCCATCAGGCTGGTTTTCATGCCTTTGCCGCCGGTCAAGTACAGTATGAGACTGAGCACCAGTACCAGGAAAATACCAAAGAATATAAAGTAAGGGTGGTAAAAAGACAGCAGGATAAGGCCAAAGAATATCTGCAAGGCAGCAGCTGATAGGTCAATGAGTACCTTGCCGAGGCCTTTTTGAATACTGACCACCTCGAAGAAACGATTGACCAGTTCCGGTGGGTTGCGGCTGAACAGCGCTTCGCGCTTCATGCGTGGTATCCTGAACGAAAACTCGTAGGCGGTTTTTGCAAATATCTTCTGCTGTATATGCTCCACCAGGTGAAGCTGCATTACCTGCAGGCCACCGGTTATCAGCATACCTATTATTACGAGGCCAATCAGTACAAAGATCGAAGTGGTGATCTGTCCGGAGGAGATAAAGCCGATAAGACTTTGAATACCAAGCGGAAGGGATAAGCCGATTAATCCGCTGAAGACCGCGTAGGTGTAAATGTATCCTATCGTTCGTCGCTCCCCCTTAAGCAACAGCAGGAACTTTCTCCAGGGGGGTAAGCCCTGCACATCGGTTGGTGTTTGCATATTGCTGCCGCTATTTCGGTCTTTTATCCATAACACACGAGAACGCCAAATGTTCGAGGTAGTCGGCAATTTGATCAAAATTCGCGCCGTCGACTTTGGCTTCCGTAAGGCTGGGCAGGTGCTGGGCAAAAAAAACCTGCTTCTTGGCCGTTTCAAACAACGTGCTGATCAGCGAATGAGGGTAGGGGTACTCCGGGTTGATTTCGAGTACAATCCCCGCAATCTTATTGCACAACGACTTATACTCCCTGAAGAACCCTCCTTTATTGTCTTCGTCTACCTCCTTGGTAAGGTACGCCTTCGACGACTCCGAAATCACAATCCGGTACAGCGCCGTTTCATCTATGTGCGGCATTTGCAGGGTTTCGCTGTATCCGGCACTCGCACGGGCAATAATCTTAATAATTCTCTTGAGCTTCATCACCGGGTCCGGCATGTTTTGAATAGCAAAAGTCAACTGGTAGTCGATCCACACCCAATACATCGATACCAGGTACACCAGTAGTTTGTGTTTGTTTTCAAAGTAGCGGTACACGGAGGCTTCGGTCGACTCAATTTCTTTCGCCAGCTTCTTGAAGGTGAAATGCTCGAAGCCAATAGAGTCAATCATTTTCACACTGTGCTCAAGTATTTTCCGGCCCAGCTCGGTTTCTTCGGGGTCGCGCAGGAAGAGGTTTTTGTTGAGTTCAATTTTTATTCTGGCTGAAATCATCGCATTGAGTTTGATAGTTACTTCTACGAATATTTGTTATGCTATGTTTCATAAAAGTAATACTATTATTTCAAAATGCTATTCCACCCTCACCTTGCCTAAATGCTTGGAAAACCGGGAGTAGCTGCCGCGAATGGCGAAATCAGCTGGTTTTATCTTTTTGATCTTGTTCAGAGGGTAGTGAAACGAGCACTTTCCTTTCGCTACCTTTGAAGTAGTAAGCAAACCTGAAACCAACAGAGCCGAATTGCTATGCCAGTAAAAATTGAGCCTGGGCACGGGCCTTTGTTTAAGCCTCCCGTGATTAACTTTGGACAGCGCAATATGCTTTTCCGATCCCCAAAACTTCATTCGTAAATGACCATTGAATTAGTCGTAATTACGCTGGCTGCCTTTCTAACAGCCATACTCACGTTTTTCTCCGGCTTTGGCCTCGGCACCATTCTTACGCCAGTGTTCATCATCTTTTTTCCGGTTGACCTCGCCATTGCCCTTACCGGTGTGGTGCACTTCTTCAACAATGTTTTCAAGCTTCTCCTGGTAGGAAAAAAGGCAGACAGAGACGTGCTTCTTCGTTTCGGCATTCCGGCAGTGGTGGCCGCCTTTGCAGGTGCATGGCTGCTGCTTAATGTAACGGAGTTGCCGCCGCTGTTCAGCTATTCAATAGGTGCCCGCGAATTTGTGGTTACCCCGGTCAAGTTCGTTATCGCGGTGTTGCTCATCGGATTCTCGGTTCTCGAACTGCTGCCCTTTACGAAAAAGCTGGAGTTTGGCCGCGATAAACTGCCCTGGGGCGGCCTGCTAAGCGGGTTTTTCGGCGGGCTTTCGGGTCATCAGGGTGCGCTCCGAAGTGCTTTTCTCATCAAAGCCGGATTGTCGAAGGAAACGTTCATCGCCACCGTTGCCGTAGTTTCAACCTTTGTGGATTTTACCAGGCTGTCAGTATACGCCACCCGTTTTGGCGAAGCCCGACTGGAAGAGAACATGTTGGTGGTGGCCAGTGCCACGCTTGCCGGCATCGTTGGTGCATACGTGGGAAATGCGCTGCTTAAAAAGGTGACGATCAAATTCGTGCAGAAGCTTGTCGTGGCAATGTTAATCGCTATCTCCATTGCCCTGGGGCTAGGCCTGATTTAGATGTACACGGTGAAAGCAGTGGATGCGGCTACCGGACTCCCCGCGATTGAACCGGAAAGCGGGTCGAAATATGCGACTATTCAGTTTTTTCAAACGAGCCTTAAACTTTTGAACAAAAAAAAGCGGCACATCGCTGCGTCGCTTTTTTAAAGTGGGCCCACCTGGGCTCGAACCAGGCACCCCCTGATTATGAGTCAGGTGCTCTAACCTACTGAGCTATAGGCCCAAACTAAGTTTAAAGTTTTTAGTTTAAAGTTTAAAAGTTGCTGCTGTACCGGCCTTCCAGGCGGCCTTTAACTTTTAAACCCTAAACTTTTAAACCTTAAACCTTCCTTCCTTTCCAAAAAGGACTGCAATATTAGATATTTGTCGTTTTAAACACAAACCTTTGGCGAGTGAATCTTTCAGGAATTAAGCACATTGTTTTCGATTTGGGAGGCGTTATCATCAACCTCGATACAGCCGCAACTTTCAAAGCTTTTGAGGCACTTACAGGCAGGCCCTTTGCTCATTGGAAGAAGGGAATTGACGAGGCTTCTTTGTTTCTCGATCTTGAGCGCGGCACAATTGGTGAAGAAGAATTCAGAAACGGCCTGCGGAAGCTTACGGGCGTGGCCGCCTCCGATGAAGCAATAGACCACGCCTGGAATGCCATGCTGGGCGACATACCGTTGCACCGATTGGAGAAGGTGAAGAAGCTGGGAGAAACCTACCAAACGTTTGTGTTGAGTAATACCAACAGCATCCACGAGCGGGCCTTTAACCAAATACTGCAAAAGATTACCGGGAAGCCATCGTTAGAACATTTCTTTCACAAGGTGTATTTCTCCCACAACATGTGTTGCAGGAAACCCGAACAAAAAATATATGAGCAACTGCTGGAAGAAAACCAATTGAACGCGGAGGAAGTGCTTTTTCTTGATGACAAACCTGAAAACCTCCGGGGCGCTGAAAAGCTAAAAATAAAAACGTTTCATGTACCTTCGCCAGACAGTTGGCTAGATCTATTTGCTGAATGAACGAACTAGAAGGAAGTAACCTGGAGCAGTCGCTGCAGGAACAAATCAAAGACTTAGAGGCTGAGCGAAAACGAAAAAGGAAGAAGCAATTACTTATTCACCTTCTTCTTTTTGTGGTAACTTTTATTGGCACTACCCTGGCAGGGGCGGAGTGGAGCCGCGGCAAATTCATCCTGCATAGCGAAGACTATACGTGGGCTGATTTTATAATGGGGATGGAGTTTTCCATCCCGTTTCTGCTCATCCTCACCTTTCATGAATTCGGACACTATTTCACTGCCCAGTATTATAAGATTAAAGTAACGTTACCTTACTATTTACCCCTCTGGCTTGGGTTTTTACCCGTACCATCGCCCAGCATCGGCACCATGGGGGCGTTTATTAGTATTAAAGGCAAAATACAAAGTCGAAAGCAATACTTCGACATAGGCATTGCCGGCCCGCTGGCAGGCTTCGTAATTGCCCTTTTTGTGTTATGGTATGGCTTTTCAAATCTTCCGTCTCCCGATATCATTTATGAGATACATCCAGAATACAAGTATTTTGGCGATGAGTGGGCCGTACATGTTTATGAAAGGGATACATTTATTTTGAGAGAAGATTTGGCTAAAATAAATCCAGTGCTTGCCGAAAACTTACCTGATACTGCCTTTCGGTATGGAAAATACTCTGGTGGTGGCGCACTATCGCTGGGTGATAACATCCTGTTTAGTTTTTTTAAGGAACATGTAGCTGAGCAGCACTTGTTGCCACACAACGGCGAAATAATTCATTATCCCTGGCTATTGGCAGGCTATCTGGCGTTGTTTTTTACCGCACTCAACCTGCTGCCGATCGGGCAGCTGGACGGCGGACATATATTATACGGGCTGCTTGGGCTTGAGGCATCGAGGAAGGTGTCGGCGGCACTGTTTATTCTTTTTGTGGGCTATGCGGGGATGGGCATTGTTACCCCTTACATGCCCATGCGAGAGGTTCTTACATATATTCCACTCTACGGCCTCTTTTTGTATTTGTGCATGTACAGCCTGTCGGAAAAGCCGCTCGATAGGTTGACGGCTGCCATAGGCGTACTGGCCGTGCAGTTTGTTCTTAGCTACCTTTTCCCGACATTAGAAGGCTACAGCGGATGGTTGCTATATGGGCTACTTCTAGGACGATTTATTGGGATTTATCATCCTCCGGTTCCCAACAACGCCCCGCTAGATTGGAAGAGAAAAGTGCTGGGCTGGATTGCTCTTATAATTTTCATTACAAGTTGGTCTCCCAGGCTTCTAATAGTCAGCTGAAATGGCTCACTGGTAAAGCCGGATAAAGTTTAAATATTCAGCAACTCCCCCATCAAGGTTGCGCACATTTGCAAACCCCTGCTTTAGCAGGTATTTGGTGCCGGTTCGGCCGCGGTTGCCCGACTTGCAATGCACAATAATGAGTTTGCTTTTCCAGCTGGCGATTTCGGTAAGGCGAAAGGGAAGTGCATTTAGCGGGATGTTCAGGCCGCCAATGTTGTATTCGTCGTACTCCCATTCTTCCCGCACATCCAAAAGCAAAAAATCGGCCTTCGTGTCCAAAAGGCCTTTGAGTTCGTTGGGGTTAATGTTCATGTAGGTCAGTCGGTTAGCAACAGCTTAAAAGTATGTTGCCGGTTTCGATAGATGTAATGCACAAAATAAATGCCTTTAGGCAAGCGAGTCAAATCTATTTCAAAGGGCTCGGCAGAACGTGTTGCCATTTCCCGGTAAACGACCTTGCCACTCAGGTCCGATACCTGCACGCTTTCCGGCTTTACTGGGATGTAAATAACACCACTGCTGGGGTTAGGATACACCAGGGGTTGCGGCTTGGTGTCTTCATTAACTCCCGTTACGGGCATGGCGTCTGTCTTTTCAAACACGGGCCGTATCATCAGGCTGCCTTCTGTGCGGTCGTTTTGCACCCACCCATTGCCGGTGTTGTAGAACACCCGGTTGCCGGAGTTGTTGTTCTTGTCGAGGCCTATACCCACAAAGTTGTCGGTATACTGCCTGTAGCCGATAAAAAAGCTGTCGCGCACCACCACGGGCACTTCAAACTTGTACCTCACAAATTTGTCGAGCGAGTCGGTGTACTGTATGCTTACCCGCTGGCTTACCAGCAGTGTGGGGTTTACGTTGGTGAGCGTTTTCCAGGCCAGGATGTCGAGCGGCTGCCCTTCGGCAAAAGGAGCAATGCGCGGAAAATAGATATCTACACCCGTGAGTGTATCTTGCGCCAACGCGGCCACTTTGTAGGCTAGCTGCCCCCGGCTTTGGTTAATGCCAGCAGCGTATTCGGCAGTGCCGTCGTCGTAAGCGGTGTAATCGTGGAAAGTGAGTTTTATTGTAGTGGTGTCGTTGTTTCTGAAGTTAACGTTGTCGAAATAGGTGGTATCAGCCGTGAGCGGATCTACCCGGCTTATCAAATTCCTGTCTCCCGTCTTCAAAAAAACCTGCAAATCCATTACCACCGAATCTCTCTCCCCTACTATTCCCGCCAGGGCTTGGGCATCAATGGGTGAACTTGTTAAGCTTCTTCTCTCCAGTCCTTGCGGAATCGGATCCACTACCCGATCCTGATCTATCCACAGTGTAGCACCAGTTACCGGTTCGGAAATCTTCAAGTTATATTCTACAGGTTGAAGTAATGCATCGAGGTTATAGATTTCAAAGCCTCCACCACCATTCAACAAACCCGCACTACTCTTCAGTTGGTCGGCGGGCAAAGCGTAAAGACCCGAAAGTGGGGTTGACGGTGATGTGCTCAAAGCCCGATCGAAGAAAGTATTGTCCTCGGAGTTCCTTCCCTGGTTTAAGTAGACATAATCAATATGCCAGTGATCGAAAGGCCCCGTTTGCTTATTAAAGCTTTGAAACTTGAAACGGAATCCTTCGTGATAGTAGGCCGGGTCGGTAATCGCTATAAAAGCGTGCGTAAAATTTTCATTCAGATTGTCTTCGCCCCCATGCAGCACCCATTGCGTTACCCATTGCCTGTCGCGATTGAAAAACTGCAGCCGCAGCGAGTCTTCCCGGTTGGGAACCTCTCCGAGTCCCTTTATCTGCCAGAAAAAGCTCAGGTAAACAGTACTTCGTATGTTTGCCGGTATACCCGACAGATCGATTGCTTTGGAGATGAGGCTGTCGGCAGGGCCTACAAAGTTGGAGTTGGCATTGTGCGGCACGCCAAGGCGGTTTACGCCGTCAAAAGTAGCCACGCCAAGTGTGGGCGGGTGCTGGCCGAGCGTTCGGTTCACAAATACGTCTTCGCCGTAGGCCCACCATTCCGTGCTGGGTCTTCCCAGTGTGGTTGAGAAATCATCCCAAAACGGCAGTGCGATGGTGTCGCCCACCGCCAGGGTGCGGGCAGCTTGCGTACTTTTGTAGGGAAAAGGGAAGCCAACGGGCTTTTCGACAAGCTGGCCAACGAGGTTATGCACAAACAGTGCGTATACTGTAAGAAGGGTGATACGTTTGCCGCTACATAGCCTTTTTAAGTGCATCAGTTAAAACTTTCCGGTTCGGACCCCACAATCCACAAGTCTATTTCGTCTCCTATCTTGATACTTCTTTCCGGTGTAGGGCTTTGTTTAAAAACAGTTCCGAGCGGCATTACCCTGTCTTCGTACGAAACAGTGCCGTCTGCCGCGGTGGTTTTAATCCTCGCTGTTCCCTCGGGCTGGTAGTTAATGTCGCCCACCCGCAAGCCTGAGCCGATGATTGAAAATTCAGCATCTTCGTACGTCAGCCCCAGCAGGTCGGGCACGTTAAACACCTGGTTGCCCAGGCCATCGCCCACTACAAGGTCGATTTTGGCGCCTTTGGGCACATACTCTCCCTCTTGTACAGGCTTGCCGTTGTAAAGCTGCCTGAGCACTGCGTTAAGAGCGAGGTCCGACTCGTAGCGGATGTCGCCCACCAGCAGATCGTAGCTTTTAAGAACCACGTAGGCATTTTTTACCGAACCATCCACCAGTTGGGGCATACGTACCTT
>CBFGTI010000021.1:0-56536 GCA_965651695.1 uncultured Imperialibacter sp.
TTAGGCGTCGATTTTCGCAACGGCACCGAGCAGCTTTATGTTGCCATAGCCAGAAACAATCAGGGCTTTTTTGAAATCAACTCGTACTTATCCCAATTTCTTTCGGGTAGCCGCACCGGTACAGACGAAGGAAATGAGGAGGTGATGCTGAAAGGATCGAAACAGATACCACCACGAGCACCGGAAGCCTGGGAGAATGTGGAAGTAATATACCCGACGGAGGCAGTGAATCGCCACAAGTTCGACATTCGCTCCCACGAATGGATAGGCATAAAACCAAAGGACCTGAGCAGTTACTCACTTTTTGAAGGAAGCATGCCACAGCACCGGCGAGTAGCTTTGGCTACGGCAACTTTCAGGCACAAACGGGATTTTAACACCCACCGGCTGCTTCGGGCTATCGCTGAAAACACCTTACTGAGTAAACTCCCCTCTACACTTATAGCAAGTGATGAAGATCGATTTTATGCCCCGCAAGAATTAACCGGTATATACAAAGGTGCACCTCAACTGCTGTTGAATGCCGGCCACCTGATCAACCGGTGTGGTATTGAATTTGACTTCAGCGAAAACCGACCCCACCAAAACCTGCAGACTTATACAGGGTCGGCCCGGCACGACATTGAACTGCTGCGGAAGTTATGCAGCGATGGCCTTGCCTACCGGTATGGCAAAGTAACGGATGCTATAAAGGCCAGGCTGGAAAAAGAACTTGAGGCAATAATAAATAAAGGCTTTGTTTCCTATTTCCTGATAAACTGGGATATACTGAGATACGCCCGGAGCCGAAACTATTTTTACGTGGGACGGGGCAGCGGAGCAAATAGTGTTGTGGCCTATTTGCTCCGGATAACCGATGTAGACCCAATCGAACTCGACTTGTACTTTGAAAGATTTATTAATTTGTTCAGAAAAAATCCTCCTGACTTTGATATCGATTTTTCCTGGAGGGACAGGGAAGACGTAACACGGTATATTTTTAGCCGGTTCCCCAATGCTGCTCTGCTGGCAACTTATAGCACATTCCAGTTTCGCTCGGTGGTGAGAGAACTCGGTAAGGTGTTTGGGCTTCCATCAATTGAAATTGAAGAAATGACTTCCCGTACCGGCACCTCGCAACCCGGTGACCTTGTACAGAAAATAAAGCTTTACGGGGAGCTAATCCACGACTTCCCGAGTCACCTCAGCATACACGCCGGAGGGGTGCTTATTTCGCAGAAACCGATTCATTATTTTACTGCCACTCATTTGCCTCCCAAAGGCTTCCCCACTACGCAGTTCGACATGGTTGTTGCCGAAGACGTGGGCCTTTACAAATTCGACATTCTAAGCCAAAGAGGACTTGCAAAGATTAAAGACGCTCTCAGTATCATAAGCCAGAACAACCCTTCTCACAAGCCGATAGATATTCATGACCTGAAAAAATTCAAAACTGATAGTAAGGTTAAAGGTTTGCTGAAAGAAGGCAAAACCATCGGATGCTTCTATGTAGAATCTCCTTCGATGCGGATGCTGCTGAAAAAACTGAGGGCGGACGACTACCTCGGCCTCGTGGCAGCCAGCTCGATTATACGGCCCGGCGTGGCCAAATCCGGCATGATGCGTGAGTATATACTCCGATTTCGGTTTCCCGAAAAAAGAAAGGAAGCTCACCCGGTGATGCTTGACATAATGCCTGAAACGTTTGGGGTAATGGTGTACCAGGAAGATGTGATCAAAGTGGCACACCTGTTTGCCGGACTTAGCCTTGCCGAGGCCGACGTGCTGCGAAGGGGTATGTCGGGCAAATACCGCTCACGTGAGGAGTTTCAACAGGTAAAAGACAGATTTTTCGAGAACTGCAGGAAGAAAAGCATTGAGGAGAAAACTATTCGGGACGTGTGGCACCAGATAGAGAGTTTTGCGGGTTACGCTTTTTCAAAAGGGCATTCTGCTTCTTATGCCGTAGAAAGCTACCAGAGCTTATTTCTGAAAGCGTACTACCCGCTGGAATACATGGTAGCTACACTCAACAACGGCGGCGGGTTTTACAAACCGGAACTGTATGCACACGAAGCAAAAATGCACGGAGCGGTGATTGAGCCACCCTGCCTGAATAACAGCGACGGAATGACCACCATCAACGGCACAACAATATGGATGGGGTTGAACTTTATTAAAGGGGTTGAATCGCAAGTAGCACAGGCCATACTTGCAGAGCGGACAAGGCGCGGTGTTTTTACATCGCTGGAAGATTTGACTGCCAGATGCCAGCTGTCGTTAGAGCAACTCACGCTATTGCTACGGGTGGGGGCGCTACGGTTTACTGGAAAAAGCAAGCAGCAACTCCTTTGGGAAGCACACTACCTGCACGAAAAAACGGGCGGCGGCAAGGCAAAAGGCACACAGCTGGTTGGAAATCTTTTTGCAGCCCCGGTTTTAAAGGAGTTTCAGCTACCGCAATTGACCGTCGATGCACACGACGACGCATATGATGAGCTCGATTTGTTGGGATTTCCTCTATGCAACCCATTTTCGTTGCTGGAAAAAAGAGATACTTCGTACTGCATGACCTCTCAACTTACCCAGCAGCTCGGAAACACCGTAACCATGCTGGGATACCTTGTCGCGGTTAAAGACACCACCACATCCAAAGGGCAACGGATGCAGTTTGGGACATTTATTGATGAAGAAGGGAGCTTTATAGATACCACTCACTTTCCTGATGTGGCGGCGCAATACCCTTTCAGAGGCGCGGGATTTTACAAATTGAAAGGCCGGGTGGTAGAGGAATTCGGTTTTTACAGCCTGGAAGTAACCGAAATGCACAAGGAGGCGCTGTTGGCTCAAGCGCACTAGCGCGAGTTGATGCACCCAACCCGTCTAAAAGTAAAAAAGTCCCCCAAGTGTTCTTGAGGGACTTTTTTCGACTATTCTGTCAGCAGCGGGTTAGTTACAACCGGCCGCTTCTTTTTTGTCGAGAATCTGCTCGGCCAGGTCTGTCTTCTTTAGTTGAGTATATACCTGCTGCAAGGCGTTCATTACATCGCAATCTTCCGGCTTCTCCTTATGGGCGCCTTCCAGGTAAGGCAGGGCCTTTGTCAATAGCTTATCGCCTTCTGCAGCCACTTTGGCACCTTCCTTCTGGTACGTCTTCAGGTCCATTGCATGTACCTTGTCGTAAAACACCTTCGCGTTATTTACCCAGATTACCCCGAGGTTAAAGTTTGCCACAAAGTTGTTGGGCTCCAGCTCAAGTGTCTTTTCATAGTTCTGCTGTGCCTTGGCATAAGCGTCGTTCGCTTTTTCGGTTTCACCCTTATTCTGGCTTTCGATGCCTATGTTGTCGTAGAGCGATGCCAAACGCAAGTAGAGCGACGCATTGTCAGGTTCTCTTTCGATGGTGCTCTGAATTTTTTGGATTGCTTCATCGGCTTTATCGAGCGTAATGAGGATGTTGATTTCCTCCCGCATGAAATCTACATTATCCGGATAGGCTTCTTTTGCTTTCTGAAGTATTTCGAGGGCCTTTTCATCGTTCTTTTTCTCCGCCCGCTCCATGTATATTACTGTGGAATACACATCTTCATTAGCGTCGCCCTGCTCAATCAACTTGTGGTATACCTCCAGCGCCTCGTCATTTTTTCCTGCTTGCTGAGCAGCCACGCCGGCGTAAAACAAAGTAAGCGAGTCGGTCGGCTTAATGATAGAAGCCTTCGCGAATTTGGTGTAAGCGCCTTCGTAGTCCTCGTTCGAGTAGTCCTCGCCTCCACCATTCAGATATTTGGTCCAAAAGTCTTCTACATGAAATTCCACCAAATTGTAGTTTGTAGATCCTTCTTTTTCCATCTCTTTGGCCTTCGCAAAAGCTGCTACTGCCTCTTCGATCGGTTTGTCAGAAAGGGCCTTCACTGTCTCATCCTCACTCAAGGCAATCTCTTTGTAAATCTGGCCTTTGGTGAGCCACGTTTTACTCTTTTCGATGTTCTTATCTATCGTAACGGCCACGTCAATCTCTGCTTTGGCTGCGGCTAAATCGCCTTTATCGAGCAGTGTTTGCGCTTTGGTTACGTTGCCTTTTTGGGCGTAAGTCACTGAAAATAAAAACATTCCAGCGATAAGGAATAGTATTTTCTTCATAATTGTCGCTTTCTTATTTAGTAATCATGTTTAGGTTGGCAAATTCAACTATCAAAATTAAGTAAATCAATTTATATCGTGCCATATCGCACTGTCGAACTTATTCTTCCACGGTTCCATCAGTAAGTGGCTGTTCGGGCGACTGCTCCCCCGGGCCGTCAGCCGATGCTTCACCGTCGGGCGTTTCAGCACTTATGCGCTCCACCTTTTCTACTGAAGCAATGGCATCCGCTTCGTTCAATCTAATCAGCTTTACCCCTTGCGTGTTTCTACCCATTACCCGCAAATCCTCGACCGAAATGCGGATGGTAATTCCCGAACGGTTTACAATCATTAAATCGTCGGAATCGACCACCTCTTTTATGGCTACAAGCTTACCTGTTTTTTCGGTTATATTGATTGTTTTTACACCTTTGCCGCCCCTTTTGGTTATGCGGTAGTCTTCAATAGATGAACGTTTGCCGTACCCTTTCTCCGACACCACCAACAGGTTGGCCTCTTCTCTTGCCACGGCCACCATGCCCACTACTTTATCGTCGGCGCTTTCAAACCGCACCCCTCTTACGCCAGTTGCATTGCGGCCCATGGGGCGCACGTCCGACTCATGGAAATGAATCGCCTTTCCCCTGCTTGTAGCTATTACGATGTGGTTATTACCGTTCGTAAGCTTTACATCAAGCAGTTGGTCGCCTTCCACTATGTTAATCGCATTAATGCCGTTCGTTCTTGGTCTTGAATAGGCCTCCAGCGTTGTTTTTTTGATGGTGCCCACGCGAGTGCACATCATCAGGTAGTTGTTGTTGATATAATCGGGATCCGAAAGATTTTTCACGTTAATCACCGCTCTTACAGAATCGCCCGGCTCAATGTTGATCAGGTTTTGAATTGCCCTGCCTTTGGTATTCTTTCCTCCCTCAGGTATTTCGTACACCTTCTTCCAGAATACCTTTCCTAATGAGGTGAAGATAAGCAGGTAGTTGTGGTTGGTAGCAATAAAAAGGTGCTCAGGAAAATCGTCGTCTTTAGTGGCTACACCTTTCGATCCTACGCCGCCCCTTCCCTGCGTTCGGTAGTCGATAAGCGGCGTTCGCTTTACGTAGCCCTGATGAGATATTGTGATCACCATTTCATCATCGGCAATCATGTCTTCCATGGTAAATTCATCGCCGCTCATTTCTATGGCAGTGCGGCGTGCATCACCGTATCTTTCCTTCATTTCAAGGAGCTCATTCTTAATGATTTCCATCCGAAGCTCCTCTTTGTCCAGTATTTCCTTCAGCCTTTCGATAAGCGCCATCACCTCCTCGTACTCCTTCTGGATCTTCTCCCGCTCCATGCCGGTAAGGCGCTGAAGCCTCATTTCCAGGATTGCCTTCGCTTGTATCTCACTCAGACCAAAGCGGTCCATGAGGCCAATCTTTGCTGAATCCGGATCTTTAGACGCTCTGATGAGGTTGATTACTTCATCCAGATGATCGAGAGCGATGAGGTAGCCCGCCAGAATGTGCGCCCTTTTCTCAGCTTCGTCCAGTTCGAACTGCGTACGGCGAATTACAACCTCGTGCCTGTGCTCCACATAATATTTTATGAGGTCTTTGAGGTTGAGTGTTTGAGGCCGGCCCTTTACCAACGCCACGTTGTTAACCCCGAAAGAGGTTTGCAGCTGTGTGTATTTGTAAAGCTTGTTTAAAACAATATTAGCTATTGCGTCTCTTTTGAGCTCGTACACCACCCGGTAGCCATCTCTGTCGGATTCGTCGCGAATGTCTGAGATGCCCTCCAGCTTTTTTTCGTTCACCAGCTGTGCCGTCTTTTCGATCATGCTGGCTTTGTTTACCTGGTAGGGTATTTCAGTTACTACAATTTGCTCCCTGCCGGTACTAGTGGTTTCAATTTCGGCTTTGGCGCGCATTACAACCCTGCCACGGCCGGTCTCCAGCGCAGCCTTCACCCCCGAGTAGCCATAGATAATCCCTCCTGTAGGAAAATCGGGCCCTTTTACATATTGTGTAAGCTCCTCTACTGTAATATCGTTGTTGTCGATGTATGCAATGGTGCCATCCACTACTTCGCCAAGATTGTGTGGAGCCATATTCGTAGCCATACCAACGGCTATACCGCTACTGCCGTTTACCAGCAGGTTAGGGATTTTGGCAGGCAGTACAGTTGGTTCGGTAAGAGAGTCGTCGAAGTTGGGGCGAAAATCAACCGTATTTTTGTTGATGTCGCTGAGCATCTCTTCGGCTATGCGCTTAAGGCGCGCCTCTGTGTATCGCATAGCGGCCGGCGAATCGCCGTCTACGCTACCGAAGTTGCCCTGCCCGTCTACCAGCGGATACCGAAGCGACCACTCCTGCGCCATACGTACCATGGTGTCGTACACCGAGGCATCACCATGGGGGTGGTACTTGCCGAGTACCTCACCTACTATTCTCGCCGATTTTTTGTATGCTTTATTGTAGTTTACACCCAGCTCGAGCATGCCATAAAGCACCCTTCTGTGAACCGGCTTCAACCCATCCCTAACATCGGGGAGAGCCCTTGAAATAATCACCGACATAGAATAGTCGATGTAAGCTCCCCTCATTTCGTCTTCAATATTAATGGGGATAATATTAGACTTGTCTCCTTCTGCCATTACGTTCTTTTAACACTCCAAAAAATGAAGCGCAATTTAGTTAAAATTCTTGTTTTAGACTATACAACTTGCAAAGCTTCTGCAGGATTTTGAGGCCTGATACAATGCCGTTTAGTTAGGCCATCTCCCCCTCTTTGGAGTCTGCCTCTTACCAGGCGCACGGCCAGTGAGGGTAAGGGAGAGGATCATAAATAGCTAACTAAACGACATTGCCTAATATGGCTCCATTTTTCTTTTGTTCAGCCACTTGTACCTGAACAGCTTGCGATGGTTTTGACCCACCTTCGGATTTTGGTGTTTTGTAATGGGCTGGCCCCTTACTTCCTCCCCGCTGTGCACGTGTTTTAGCTGTATGTGGCATGCCGGCAAGGGGCAGCGGCGAATATCGGGTATGTTGATGGAAATGCCTGCCTGGATGAAGAATGTTTGCTGTTTGTGGGGAACTGCAAAGGCTGAGCCCACGGGTGGGGTGTTGATGGTGTTAAATGTGTGGTAATCGTATGACGGCTTGATAATTACACGAAAATATTCCGAAAGGTTTTGCTCGATAGAAATGCCCAGGTTGTAAAACGCGCCACGCTGCACCACTCTGTAATCGTATACTTTGCCGCCACCCCTGAGTATGCCTACCTGTCCTTCAGCGGCAAACGAAAAGTTCCAGAAGTCGTAAAAACGATACCCAAGCATGCCGAAGTAGCGCTGGAACAATACCGGGCCGACATCGAATTGGAGAGGCCGGATTTCTTCCTTGTAGGTTTTAGGTTTGAACGACCTGAAATACTGGCGTTCAATGGTGGCCCCGCCCCCTATTCTGAACTTGTAAGAGTTGTAATGAACAGATAAAGTGAGCGGAATACTGTGTGCGAAAGACTGAAACTTAAGGGCCGATGTGTCGGTAGCCATTCTAAAGGCACCTCTTAAATTTTCATTAAAAACAGGGTTTTCAATCGGCGTGTAGGGCACATCAAAATAGTTGGTTAAGTCAAGGGTGTCACTTAAACCGCTTTGGTTAAACCAGTTTCTGTTACCCACCACCAGGTCCGGCAACTCCTCCCCGATTGGCACTATTACCTGATCTGTTTGCGACTGTACAAAATAAACATTTGTAAACTCGTGGCTGTATAATGCTGTGCCGTAGCCCGTGGTGCCGGTTATAGAAAATTTATTGAGGAGTACTTTTAAAGGATTTCGGTAAAAATCAGTAGCGCCCGCCCGTGAATTTTTAGACGGATGAAAGTAGGGCATCTGCGCCTGGAGGCTATCCAAACTATTCGTCAATACACCTGCAACCAATAAAATGACCCGAAAAAACTTCAACCTGTTTAATTTACGCTGCCCTGAAATTAGCTATTTTTTGGATAAGATCGACTTTTATTCGATTGTGCGTAGTCTTACTTCAAATACAAGGGGCGTAAACGGAGGAATTTTAACTCCATAGGTTGGAATAATTTCTTCTTCCTCAAGGACAGCAGCCAAGCTTGCTGGTATTACGGTTACGCTTGGTCCATATGCCAGCTCCGAGGGCAATATTAGCACTGCTGTTTCTCCAAGCCTCATATTACGTACACCCTCATCAAAACCGGCGATAACCTTTCCTTCACCAACTGTAAACTCAAATATGTTATTTCCGGTATAGCCTTCGTCTACCGATTCACCGCTGAGGAAGAACCCCTCCCAGTTGATTCCTACTCGGTTTCCGCCATATACCGGCGGTGCAAGAGAATCAGGATCGGGATCGTACATCCTCAATCCGGATGCAAATTCGATCACGGGATGCTCTATATCCTGATCATACCCTTTGTCACCGAGGTAAGCTTCGATGGCAGTTATGTCGGCATTAAAAATGTGCCCGGCATTTTCTATTTCAACCACCTCTACCTCAAAGAGAACAATTGAATGCGGCGGCAACACCTCATTTACGCTTAAATTTCCATATGCCAGATGCGAAGGAAAAATAAAGCCGAATTTATCTCCTTTATTCATTAAAGCTAGTCCTTCATCCAACCCAACCGGATAAACCGTACCGCTTCCTCTGAGCAGTTTAATGGGTGCTCCGTCCCCTTGCAAATGTTCGTCTACAACGGCGCTGTCCAACGTCCAAATCCGATAGTGTATTGAAAGGATATTACCCGAATTGGCCGTAATAGTATCTTTCAACGTGAAATAGTAGAAGCCTGACTCGTGCCTGCTTGCGTGGATGGACGTATCTTGAGCCAGGTAGGCCAAAATTTCACGCTCCTGCTGGTCGGCGGTTGCAGGCCCGTCATCATTTTTATTGCAGCCTGCCAAAACAAAAAAAATAAGCACCAACCAGCTGCCCCACTTCATTTCAGTCATAAAAATTTTTATAATACCAACGCTATTATCTCCAACGAATTGTGAAACAACTCAGCCCCACGGCCCCCTGTTACCCACACCAACCTTTTGAAGGCATTGCTACTCCCGCACTTTGTAGGTTTTTATAAACTTGTGAAAGACAGGCACCCTGTGCAGGTCAAGCTTCTGGGCGATCTCCACCGTGCGGTTGTAGTCGGTTTTGCCCAGCGACCGCTTTTGAATTATGTCTTCGTCGTCCTGCAGAAAAAACGATGATATAAAACGTATGAGAATGTATGGCGAATGCAGCACCTCCCGCTTGTACTCATCGTAAGCCACCTCGTCGTCCATGGGTGCATCCGACTTCAGTTTGTCTATATCAAACGAGTGGCTCATGGTGGTTTTCAAAACCTCAAAAAATCTGGGCTCCCACTTATCGTAGTTTTTCAGCAAAAACTTCATGGCATACACGGTGGGGTCCTTTTTTAAAAAATAGCCGCCCTTTGAAGCTTTTCTGGCTTTTTTGTTGAGCGCCAGCTCTTCAAAGAGGCTCACGCTGCCATTGGCCAAAGCCACACCCACAGTGGGCGCCAGCATGATGAGACTAAAAAAATCGTGGTCGCTTATTTCGAGGTAGGGCGCATCGCTTTTAATAAACTCCTTCTTCAGTCTTTGAGTAGCTTCCAGTATGGCCGGAACCTCCAGCATTGTTTCTATCTCGTATTCTGTAAGCATGGTTAGGTGGTAAAAAGTTGTCGTTTAAATATAACACTTAGCTCCGATAAAACACTAACATGCCGGAGGAGAGGCACGAAAAAAGGGTTGCGTGGCAACCCCTTCAATACAACTTATCATATCAACTTTTTATTTTACTTCCCTGAATCAGTTTTGGCCGATTCGTCGTCCTCCTTCATATTCGCCAGCAACTCGTTGTATTTGGCTTCCAGCTCTTTATCCTTTTTGAGTTGCTGGCTCACTTTGTTGTAAAGTGCCGCTCCCAATTCATCTTTAATAATGGTAGGGTACACCTCTTTAAATTCCGTCACCATTGAATCATATTTGGTCAATATACTTTGGTAAGCCACTTTTTCCTCCTCTGTCACATTTGCTTCGGCAAGTTTTTCATCGCTTCCCCACGCCTTTTTGATCTCCATAAAGCGGCGACCTCCGTCCATCAGTTCGTTGCTTTTAATTACCTCATTGTACTGATCCTGCAAGTCGGCTTTCATCGAATCAATCTTGTTCATCACCGTGGCATATTGGGTAAGCTCCTCGTCAGTCACTGTTTCGCCTGCAGCATCCTGGGCAAAAGTACTCTGCACAGAAATCGCCACCACAAAAGCCAACATCAAAATCAATTTACTTCTCACTTCTTTTAGCATCGTATTCTCTTAGTTTTGGTTTAACTATCTTTCTCTACAAACTTCCAAAAAAGGAAATTCGGTCTTAAATACCAACCCCGTGTTTTATTAGGTGTCCTATAAATATATAAATGGCGGCGGCATGTCGCTTATTGTATACCAAAGCACAAATTATTGCATGATTCTCAGGCGATTACGTACCCCGAAAACGCTACGGCACTGGCGGGAATTTTTAACAAATGGTGCGGCGGCCTCAAGTAGCGACAGGCGCTACCCGCTTCTATCTCCTAATAGTTTCAACCTCTGCAGGCCTCAAAACCCTGTATACCCCGCCGTTTCGAGAGAGTGAAACGTCTGAAAAACGGTTTGGCCTTTCTTTACATCAAAAGTAAACTCTTGTAGCTGCCGGGGGCCGTTTCCTGCACCGATGTTGAGCTTCACCTTCTGCTCTCCAACGGCCAACGGCACACGGGTGTAATAAATGGAATGTGGGATGGTTTGCCAGTTGCGTGTATCGGCTTTTTCTGTGAGCGCGTTTAGTATACCGATAGCGGCACCCAAATCCTGGTTTTCGTCTCTTATTTGGTATTCTGCTGCTTTTTTTAGCGCCACCCGCAGCAGCGACTTGCCAAATTCGGCCAGCATTCGTTCCTCAAGGCATTTGAAAGCGATGGCGTTCACATTTTCGGCCAACTCCAGTTGGTACGCTTTGCCGTCCGCTTCAATTTCTGCACCATGGAAGCGCATGGGCCTTTCAACATATTTGGGAAACGCCACCCTGAAAAACTCCAGACTTGCCAGCCCGTCTTTTTTCTCCTGCTCAGATTCACCCAGATAGAAGGGGAAATTGAAGCCATAGTCGCTGTTGGCGAAAGTTACAAGCCCCCCCTGCCCATGAATAACCGAGAAATTAATAGACCACTCCGCTTTCACGGGGCCCAGGCCATTGTTCCAGAAAAATACCAGTTCTCCACCGTTCGCTTTCTGAGGAACATATTTTTTATCAAAGCTTTCTTCGTATCTCCTAAGGTCGTCTGCAAACCCATTAAGAAAAGCCGTTCGCAGCAGGTCGTCTTTCAGCTGCCCGGGAGCTTCTAATCCGAATAGCTTGCGGTAGTCGCTTTCGTAGATGTTATATGCGTTTCTATAGGCTATAAATGCGTTGTTTACATCGCCGGAAGCCTCGTAAATGATCCCCATCAGGTTATGTACAAAGGCATCCTGCTTGTATTTGTTGCCGCTGGTGTATTTGTCAGAAAGCTGACCGAGGCGAATATTCAACCGCCGGCATTCCACAAGCGCCGCTTCGTAATCTCCCAATTTCAGGAAATTGAGTGCCTTGTAATACAGCAACATAAGGTGTTCGTGGTCCTCTCCCCGATAATCGGTAACGTTGGGGTTCGTCAGAAATGAGGCAGCAGTAGCTAGATAGTTTACCCTGTAGTCTTCACCGAAAATATAAGCCTGCTCGAAGGCTTCATTGCTGGCCTCATAGTTGCCCAGCAGCGATTGCACCACACCCTGGTTAAGAAAATAAAGGAAGCGGGCCCTACCCTCCGATGCTTTTTTCTTATTTTTTTCCAGCACCCTGGCCGCCTCTTCCAGATTTCCCATTTCGAAGTTCTGGTTGAACTCATAGTTGATCTGGTAAAATGTAGCACAGGATGCAAGAAAAAACACACTGATCAGGATCAGTTTACCTGGTGTACGCACAGAAATTAAGTTTGAAGGTTGCTGTTTTTCTGTATCGCTATCTGTTTAAATAACTTAAACCAGAAGACCGATACCTAATTTTTGATGTACTTCTTAATCTCTTTGTCTCCGATCCAAACTTTCTCGTTGGTTTCCAAGTTCGAAAGCTCCAGGTTTACTTTGTACGACACCACTTTTTCCTTGTTGTACGAGTCGACGATGGATGTAATGGTTCCGAACATCATAAAGTCGGCACCCAATTCGGCGCCCCACTTCTTCTGTGTTTCTATGGAGGCGAATTCTTGCTGATCGGCCCGCTCTTCGCGGATTTTTTCGCGAAACACTGCGTTCTGCACAATACGCACCATGCCCGAGTTTATAAACTCCCTTTCTACGTCTTTGATGAACGTTTCGGATTCAATATGCTCGTGGCTTTTGTTGGTCACTATACCCACAATCACTACAGGTTTTTTATTGAATGCCCTGAAAAAATCTTCGCGCCATGGACGATTAAGTACATCGCGAGTCATTTCTTCGGCCACAAGCTTAGAGTCTGTGTCGTTCCAGCGGCCGCTAAGGTCGATTTGCTGGTCAGGACTTACCCTTGTAACGGTACGGGCACAGCCACCTGCCACCAGCATCAAAAGCATGGAAAAAATAGAGAGTTTGATCAATGGATTAGTTTTCATTTTGTTACCTTTTCATTTTATATAAAAATAGGCAGATCTTCAAAACCTACCTGTAAGCCGGACATTCAAAAACCTTGCCGATAATGAATTGGGCACTGCAAATTGCTGGTTAAGAACATCTTTTATCCAGGTATAAGAGATCGTATTTTCAGCGCCAAGCAAGTTCAGTATTTCTGCCGTTAACCAGACTGACTTTAGTGTCTTTGTTTTCAGACTTTCGTCACTGGTAAAAACTTTGGTGAAGCCAAGATCCACCCTGTAATACTCATCTCCTCGGAAAGAGTTGCGGTATCGCGGATTATCGGGCGGGCTGAACGGAAAACCACTGCCATATAGTGTACTCACGTATATGCGCATGCTGGGGTCGTTAGGAAAGTGGTCCTGAAAAAATATACCAAGGGTAACCCGCTGGTCTGAGGGCCTCCTCAAATAACCGAGGCTATCACCTTCAATATCTTCCACGGTCTTCATCAGCCCCAGGCTAAACCACGACTCCGTACCCGGTATAAATTCGCCGTTGACACGAAAATCCAGGCCGTAAGATTTGCCTGTGGCGAGATTGTCGCCAAAATAACGCAGGCGCACATTGTCTACATCATAGGGCACCAGGGCGTCCAGGTACTTAAAGTAGGCCTCGGAGAAGAAAACAAAGTTTCGCCCGTTCATTCGAAAAGGGTAGTCGACACCTGCCAACAAATGGTATGACACCTGGGCGCGGATATCGCGGTTTACCACCCCCTGCCTGTTGCGCATTTCCCTGTAGAATGGCGGCTGCTGATACACGCCTCCGGCAATTTTAAATGCCGGTTTGGCGGCACCTGGGGTTGCAAATACGTATTGGAACCGCGGACTGACGAGGAGCTGGCTGTTGAGTGTGCTGAAGGAAAAGCGGGTACCGGCATTAAGAATGTGTACAGAATCTGCCGAAAACAAGGTGTGCTGCACATATGCGGTAACGTGTCTGTTTGCAACGGCGTTGTCGGTCCATATTCTGTCGGTTACGCTTGTATACCCGGCCGAGTCCTTAAATATATATTCGTTCAAAACGTCATCAATCAGTTCGCTCCGTAGCCCTGCACCAGCTTCGGTAAAGCTGCGGGCGTTCCAGTTTACCGCCAGCCGGGCTTCGGAGTTTAGCAGAGTAGCTTGCAGCTTGTTACGCCCATAATGATAGTTGCTACCCACGCCTCTCACAATCACACATTCTTTAAACTGATCGCTGGAAGGGTTGTTATCAACGTCGCAGAGCCTGTATGCGCCTTCTACTTCAAAATATTCCCTCTCCGTAGTGTATACACCAGAGGCGATTACGTCGAGGTTAATCTTATCGCCCCAGGTATTCGACCACTTTACGCCGGCCTGGTAAATGTCGTAATCGAGCACTTCCTGCCCGTCGAAACCGGCTACCATCCTAAACTGGCGGTCAAAGGTTCCAAACTCCACCTCCTGGCTTTCAGGCTCGGTTAGGTAGCGATTTTGTGCATAAGAACCCAATACAGCGATCTTCTGGCGGTGTCTCTCAGTTTGCTCGCCCAGCTTAACTGTAACCAGCGACTGGAAATCGGCAAACCTTGGCAAGTATTGCCCCTGCACTGAAAGGGTATTTAACAGGTAGCGCGAATTTTTATACCTCACACCGGCCGTGTAGCTTACTTTATCGGCGGCGTCCACACCCTCGATGTGCGCCGAGCCTCCCAGTAAACCTATGTTCAAAGAGCCGGCGGAAGCCACGGGGTTTTTATAGCCTACATTAAGTACCGACGAGAGCTTATCGCCATATTTGGCCTGCCAGCCTCCGGAGGAAAATGTAATGCCCGAAACGAGGTCGAGGTTGACAAAACTGAGGCCCTCCTGCTGCCCCGCCCTGATAAGAAAAGGCCGGTATACAGGTATATCATTTACGTAAACAAGGTTTTCGTCAAAGTTACCGCCCCTCACCGAGTAGCTCGACGATAGCTCGTTGGTACTAACCACCCCCGGCAGTGTGGCCAGTATACGCGAAATATCGGGTGTTGCTGCCGGAAAGTTGGAAAGCGCTTTTCCGGTCAACCTGAACTCCCCTGCGCGGGCAGGGTCTGCATCCGGCTGGCCGACAACTGTCACTTGCTGCAACAAGGAACTCTCTTCTTTTAAAACCACATTCACCACCACGCTATCGCCAGCAGCGATTTTGATTGTGTCGGAAACTGAACCAAAACCGAGATGAGAAAACTCGAGTTGATACGAGCCAGCCGGCAGCTGGCAGATTCTAAATTGTCCGTTGCTATCTGTGACTGAGCCTTTCTCCAAAGCTTTAATAACAACAGCGGCTCCAGGCACCGGCTGCTGGAGAGAATCGTATACCACGCCGCTCACACACGGCAACTGGGCGTGGGCTAACTGGGTAATAAGGCAAAAAAGTATGCTAAGTAGCGTTGACCTGCGCATTAAGCAAATCTTTCTTGTGGTGAGGTTTGCTTGAGCAGCGATATTGTTTCCTGCGGGTTTGGCGAGCTGAATACAAAATTGCCTGCAACCAGGATGTCGGCACCCGCAGCTATGAGCTCCCCGGCATTTTGCTGGTTTACACCGCCATCCACTTCAATCATCGTATTGGTTTCCTTGTTTAAAATAAGCTCCCTGGCCTCTCTCACCTTTGCATAGGTGTTTTTAATAAATTTCTGGCCCCCGAAGCCGGGGTTTACCGACATCAGCAGCACAATATCGGTTAGCTCAATAACCTCTTTTAAAACACTCACCGGGGTATGCGGATTAAGTGCAACACCCGCTTTGCAATCGAGGTCGCGGATTTGCTGCAGCACCCTGTGCAAGTGCGGGCAGGCTTCGTAGTGAACCGAGATAATTTCGGCGCCCGAATCGCGGCATGACTTAAGGTAACGGGCCGGTTCTTCGATCATCAGGTGAAAATCGAGCGGCTTTTTTGAATGCTTGTTGATAGCCTCCGTGACGGGGAAACCAAACGATATATTGGGCACGAACATACCGTCCATTATGTCGATATGAAGCAGCTCCGCTTCGCTGCCGTTAAGCATTTCTACATCACGCTGAAGGTTTGCAAAATCTGCTGCCAGTATGGAAGGGGCTATCAGTGGAAATTTCATAGTTCATTAATTAATGCCGCGGCCAACGAACGTCACAAATTTATAACCTTTTGTGCCGAAACAAATTATTAACGAAAAGCAGTAGCGTACAATATATCAGTCAGCAATTAGCAGACGAATGGAGTTTTTGGGTTTGCTATTCTTTTAAAAGCCTTATTTGGCGTGTAACCGCGCCTGAAGTTAGCTTTAGTATGTAGACTCCCGGCGCAACGTGTGGATGTTCGAAAGTGAAAGCAGCAGCTGCCGGCCTGCCGTATCGTTTGCGCGCCAGCAGCTTCCCGTTGAGGTCGTACATTTCGGCATCCACGTCTCCCGGAGCCCATTCTTCGCCTATCTCAACATACAGCCGGTTACCCGCCAGCGGATTGGGGTACACTTTCAGACTTTCTCCCCAGGTGGGGGTAGCGGAAAGCACGTCGTTGCCAATGGCTTTAACAAAATTCGGCACACCATAGCCCAGCGCATTGTCTGGTGCCTGGTATCTACTCCCCGATTTGATTATGTCGGCGAAAATTTCCCTTGTGGATTTTCCAGGATTGGCCTGTATTAAACCAGCCACCATGCCCGATACGAGTGGCGATGAAAAGCTGGTTCCGCTTGAGGTACTTACCGTGCCATATTGCGTTCCTATGGTAACGGCCACGCCCATGGCTACTACCTCGGGTTTTATTCGGCCATCGGCGGAAGGCCCCTGTGAGCTGAAGTTGGCAAGCTCGCCCGATGCATTTATAGCTCCCACGGCCAGCACATAGGGACTGTCGGCGGGTGCCGTTACCCTTTTCCAGCTTAGGCGTCCTTGATTACCCGCACTCGCCACTACAAAAATGCCTTTTTCGGAAGCGATGTTGGCCGCCCTGGTGCAAATGGCAGTTTGCCCATCCATATCATCCACAGTGTAGTTCATTGAGGGGTCGGAAAAAGTGCTGTAGCCAAGCGAGCAATGGATAATATCCACTCCCAGGCTATCGGCACGTTCTGCAGCAAAAAGCCAGTTATATTCTTCAATTCGGTACTCGCCGGCGACATCCTCGGTCAAATACAATGCATAATCAGCGCCGGGGGCAGCGCCCAGTAGCTGGGTTGTATCTCCATTGTTTACAAGTAGCATTCTGGCGGCCAGTACCGAAAGCACATTGGTGCCATGGTCGTCGTGCCCGTAAACATTTGGCCCATTGGAAACAAAATTAAATGTATCGTGAATGGCCTGACCTTGAACAAGGTGCGCAAAAAAAGGAGCGGTTTCTACGCCGGCAAATCCTGCGTCGAGCACTGCGATAAGCACACCTTGTCCTTCCAGATTTTCTTTGTGCATGTGCTGCAGTGAAAGCATATTGTTTTGAAGGGCAGTGGAAGCGAGAACTCTGTCACTTTGGGGTTGTTCGACAAAATATTTTTCGTGGCGAGCTGGGACAGTGATTAGTTTTCTTCCCGGTGCCACATATTCTACTTTTGTAACAAAGGGCAAAGAATCTATGGCGGAAAGCAAGTTGTTGTCAGCCTGAATCAAAGCAAGGTTCATCCATCTGGAGGTGAAATAAACTTCCGCACCGAGCATCCTCAGCTGCTGGATGTAGGCCGGAGTAACCGGCAGGTCGGATTCCGTGATGGGAATGTTGTGCCGCGATTTTCTCTCAATAGCTCTTTCCGACAAAAAGCTCCCGGGCTGAGCAATGTAGAATGGCGTGCCTTTTTTATCAATAAAATGAACTACGTATCGGTTTACCTCCGCATAGGTAGCACCAAATAATAAAAACCAAAAGAGAGTGCACGCTAATACTTTCTTTTTCATGCGTCGCTAATTCCATAGTGTCCTGGTCAGGATCACCCTTGGAACGCCGCCAACCCGGGGCTAGTCTTATGCCACAGCACACAACTACATTACCTGAAAAAAGAAAAACATTACCGGGATGAATACACGTAGTATGCCACCACGTCGCGAAGGGAAAACCAAATACACCGTTAGCAGATCCGCCTGACCGGCAGCTGCGACAGGGGTTAAAGAAAAGCTGAGATTAGAAAGATGGGAGAAGGAACGCCGTCGAAACTTCCTTTAACCGAATCGGCCAGTTTTCTGCAACCATCGCACTGCCGCCACTTAGCGTTGGTTCCCATCCAGCTGTACTTAAGAAAAGGTATTTACACCTATAGCAAAACCTCACTCCGCCAATGGGCGACTAGCACAAATTGGTGGCCTGCGACGGCCGTTTTAATACCTCAACAGTTTGACCTGCTTTTCGAATGACTTGGTCGAAAGTTTCAAAAAATAAACACCCGGCGTAACACCTTCAAATTCAAAAACAAGCACGTCTTCAAGGTCGTAGCTATCGAATGTTTGGCGCTCCAGCAATTTGCCATTACCGTCAAACATTTCAACTTTTAGCCCCTGGCGCGCCAGCTCATTATTAATTTTGATGTTCAGCCGATTTTCAGTGAACGGATTCGGGTACACCTTCACTTTGTCGTTGATCACATCGTCTAGCGACAAAATTTTACCATCCACGGCCCTGATAAAATCGGGAATGCCATAGCCAAAAAGCGTGTCGGGCGCCGTAAACCTATCTCCGGACTTTAGCACGTCCTCAAAAATTTCCGTGTTAGTTTTGTCGGGGTTGGCTTGTATAAGGCCTGCTACCAAGCCAGCCACAATGGGCGCCGAATAGCTGGTGCCGTTGGCCGTTACCATGGAGCCGTTGTCGGTACCTACTGTTGCAAATACTCCCAAGGCAACCACATCGGGCTTAACCCGGCCGTCGGGCGTTGGGCCCAGCGAGCTAAAATTGGCCAGCTTTCCGCTTGCATCAATGGCGCCTACCGCCAGCACATTGGGGCTATCGGCAGGGGCGGTCATCTTCCGCCACGAATTATTGCCTTCGTTGCCCACGCTCGCCACCACGAATATTCCACGCTCATACGCCAGGTTGGCAGCGCGGGTACAAACAGCGGTATTGCCGTCCATTTGCTGGTAAGAATAATTCATCTGGCTGTCGCTGAAGTAATTATAACCTACTGAGCTATGGATGATATCGGCACCGAGGCTGTCTGCCTTTTCCGCCGCAATAAGCCAGTTGTATTCCTCAATACGGTATTCACTTCTGATGTCTTCGGTTATAAATAGTGCGAAATCTGCCAAAGGGGCCGTACCATACGACAGCACCGTGTCGCCAGCCTCCAATACCGCCAATTTCGCGCCCATGCACGAGAGCACCCTTGTGCCATGGTCGTCGGAGTTGAAAACATGGGGCCCGTTGCTAACCAAATCGTAGGTATGCACTATTTTTTCCTGCTCTATCAAGTGCTCAAAAAAAGGCGCGGTGTCTACTCCGGCAAATCCCCCGTCGAATACCGCTATGAGTACCCCCTGGCCCAGAAAGTTTTGCCGGTGCATGTGTTGCACCGAGAGCATGTGGTTCTGAACCTCCGTAGTAGCTAGCACCCGTCCGTTGTTCTTTCCTTTGAAACGGCCGTTAGCTGCCGCACTTTTTGTAAGGCGGGCGCCGGGTGCCACCAATTCCACACTTTTAACAAAAGGCAGTGAGGTTATTGCGGATAGCAGCGAAACGTTTGTTTGCACCAGGGCGAGGTTGAGCCATTTGGATGTGTAGTAAACTTCGGCCCCGGTACTGGCTAGTTCATGAAGGTAATCGGGATTAACAGGTAAATCAGCCTCTGTAATTTCCACGCCCATTTTTTCCCTGCGGATGAGCGCCCTCTCACTTAAAAACTCCCCGGGCCGATCGATGGAATAGGGCGTTCCAGCTTTGTCGTTAAAATAAACGACGTACCTGCTCACCTGGGCACTCGCCCCCAACGCGCCGAACATCAGAACCAGTAAGAAAACACTTTTACTCTTTCCCATTTGCCACTAAATACATATAATACCTTCTTCCGGAATCCACCTGCCTCTGGCCGAAGCACTCCGGACTGCTGCAGTAATTTAGCTGAATAAATTCTTTTTTTATCAGACCAACCCCTCTCGCGTAGTATTCCCTTCGCACGTCATGAAAAACAAGAGTATCTAACACCTCTCTCTGCACAACTGTCAACGTATTGGCAAAGGTGCTGTCGCCCACCGCCAAATCTACTCCCAAATTTCTTGCCTGGTATCTCTCCTCCTGCCTGGCATTTAATGCATTCCCATTCCAACTGGTTCCTTCCTCTACAGGAAAAACCATTTTTACGTACGCAACATTATTTTCGGTTTTCACCGCCTTGTAGATGTCTACCCGGGCGGTCCACACCGAATCGAGCTCCCATTCATCCGCTTCCGCATATTTTACAAAACGCTCAAGCATATAGCTATGGTCTCCCGAAAGATCAGTAAACGAATCGGCGACGACTTCCTTCAAAAAGAAATGCGACGACACTGAGTCGAGCAAATTGTAGGTAGTAAGATCTACCTCGTACTCCCAGTACATGCCGTTTTCGATGGGGAAGAAATCGACCCCAAGCCGGGATGGGTCGGGGTCGACTGCCTGCTCTCTGCAAGCACAGAGAGTCGCAACAAGAACGAAAAAGCCCGATATGTTAAAAAGCTTTCGCATGCTGTCTGAAGCTGGCGTGTATCCAACCGCCGCCAATTACGTCGTCGCCTTCGTAAAAAACAGCCGCCTGACCGGGAGCAATGGCATTTACACCTTTTCCAAAAAACACTTTCATGGTGTCGCCAGCCTGTTCAATAATGGCAGGAGTTCCGTCGTCGTTGTAACGCACTTTGGTCACGGTGTCCAGCCTTTGCCCGCCGAGGTCGGTGTATTTCATCATATTGAGGCCTTTTACATACATCCCGTCTCTGGCAAGCTCGTCGAAGGTGCCGAGCACCACCCGATTTTTTTCTTTCTGAATCTCGGTTACATACACAGGATACCCCAACGTTACGCCAAGGCCTTTGCGCTGACCTATGGTATAAAAAGGATACCCACGGTGACTGCCTACCACTGTGCCGTCTTCAAGCACAAACTCACCTCCATCAACTTCTTCTTCCAGCCCTGCAACACGCCTCTTCAGAAAGCCCCGGTAGTCGTTGTCGGGAATAAAGCAGATTTCGTACGACTCTGATTTATTCACCAGGTCTATGAAACCGCGCTCCCTTGCCATCTCCCTTATTTCGGTTTTATGTAAATGACCCAACGGAAAAATCGTCCGGCTCAAACTTTCCTGCGTTACTCCCCACAGAGCGTACGACTGGTCTTTGTTTTCGTCTTTTCCCTTAGAGATAACGAACCTGTTATTCTCGTTTCTAACCCTGGCATAGTGACCGGTGGCTATATACTGGCAGTCGAGCTTATCGGCTCTTTTCAGCAGGGCTTCCCATTTGATGTGCGTATTGCACAAAACACAAGGATTGGGCGTTCGGCCGGCTAGGTATTCGGTCGTGAAGTTGTCGATCACGTAATCGCCAAACTCGCTCCGGATATCGAGAATATAGTGAGGAAAGCCGAGGTTTACAGCGATATTGCGAGCGTCGTTAATAGAATCGAGGCTGCAGCAACCTGTTTCTTTTTTGGAGCCCCCTGCAGACGAATAGTCCCAGGTTTTCATTGTCATCCCGATTACTTCATAGCCTTGCTCATGAAGCATCACGGCAGCAAGCGAGCTGTCGATACCGCCGCTCATTGCCACCAAAACTCTTCCGTTTTTACTCATTTGAATGCTTTTTCGCCAGGTTCAAAGCCTGGTTTTTACATCGATCTAATTCAGAGAACATCGTTCCCCTCAAAAAAAGAAAGAACGAAACCAGTGTTTTCGTTCCTTGCTGAGGCAAAAGTACGACAAGTTTTTGAAACTCAGCTTATGCCAGCTCCTGTGGCCTGCACTTTTCGACGTATTCCGCTAGCTAATGGAAGTTCGCACCTTGCGTGTATAGTCTCTCAGTGCGGTTTTAAAGTCGGCTCCTTCGTCCTTCATTTTTTTATGAATGTAAATTGCAGCAAAAATGTGCGTAAGCTTTTCTCCCTCGTCGTCTCCGTCAATTTCAATAGCCGGCACTCGTTCTTCTACCAAATCTTCTTCGGCACGCAGCAAGGCATCAAGGCTGCAGGTCTCCACCAGCTTCTTTATTACAGGAATTTTCATTGCGATCCGGTTTATTACGAAAGCTTACCGATTAGTTCAACTACTGCTTCTTCTTTGCTCGATGCAATACCCTCCAAGAGCCTTCCATTTTTGAACACTGCAAAGTATGGCAGGTTCGACACCCCGGCTGCCTTTCTTGCCTCCGGGCTGGTTTCGGCATTCACATCCAAAAAAGATATGCCCGCAAACCTGTCGTCATTGGATAGCCTTTTGAATTTTGGCGCAAACAGCCTGCAGCTACCACACCACTCGGCAAAGTACTTTACCACAATTTTTTCGTCGGACGCCAATCGCTGCCCAAATTCTACATCGTTAATAATCTCTACTGCCATTCGTATCTGTTTTCTTTTAATGATGAGCAATCGAATAAAGGGCGCAAAAATATGCCTTTTTAGCCCGGCTTATCAAGTACTTGCTTAGAAGATTCTTAATTGAAACTTAGTTTCATTGATGAGCACAAGTTTTAGCCCCAATACTTTAGCGTAAGATGCTAATTTCCTTTTTTTGTCCTGGAAAATTCAGTTCGCAAGATGGCTTTAAAAGCAGTAGTAAAAATTAGCGGTGTTACCAACCTTAGCGACGCAAGGTACTGTGCCGGTATGGGTGTGGAAATGGTGGGGTTTGATTTGCGTCCCGACAGCAGCGAATACATCAACCCGCTGAAGTTTCAGGAGATTACCGGTTGGATTGCCGGCGTGAAGCTCGTTGGGGAGGTTCACGGGCTTGCCGAAGATTCAATTCGTGAGCAGTTGGTAAAATACCCATTGGATTACCTGGAGATAGATGACCTTTCGCTCGTGGGGCCACTACAAAATACAGGCATCCCGCTCATTGTAAAGGTGGACAGCAACTGCGATCCTGAAAAGGTGCTAGCCGAATGCAAATCGAATGCGCACATCGTATACGTGCTTTTAGAGGCCGATCCTGACGCCGATAGGGCAATCGTTTCGCAACTAGCCGCACTTCCTCTGCTGGTGGGCTACCAGGTAAGCACTACCCAGGCTATTGAGTTGATGGAGACCACAGAAACAAAAGGCATAGCATTAAAAGGAAGCAATGAGATAAAGCCGGGATTTAAAGACTACGACGAACTTTCTGAAATACTGGAAGCGCTTGAAGAGGACTGAGGTGGAGGAGAAGCCGGTTCCTCAGCTGCAAATCCGCTTTTCAGAAAAATGCCAGCCATAGACGACACTGCCGTAATAAGAAAAAAGAGCAGGCTGAATGCCACGGCGGTATTTTTGTCGATGCCCAGGAGCTGGTATCCCAGGAGAAAGGTAAGTTCCCTTGCCCCTACTCCCCCGATAGTAAAGGGAAACACCGCCACTACTGACGAAACCAGGAACAAAAACTGATATTCCGCAAACAGTGCGTTGACCGATAGCGACCTGAGAAGAAAAAATGCGCACACCACTTGCAGCCCTTGCACAGCCAGCGATTGAAGCGACGTAAGGCCAATATTTTCTGTAAATTCTTTGAAGAGGCCAGAAACCACCAGATAATACAATGGGAGGATGGCGAGCGCTACAGCTGCTACCAGGTAGTAATAAAGAAGTTCTGAAAACAGCGGGAGCAGGAGAGCAAGCAGGAGAGCCAGAAAAACTAGCGCAACCAACCCGCTAATACGGTCGAGCAACACGGCCTTCAACAGCCTTTTCGCCGACTGGTTATATCGCTTCCGAAGCAGGTAAATTTTATACCCGTCGCCACCCACACCACCCGGCAAAAACAGGTTGTAGAACATGCCGATATAATTGAGCCTAAGGTTGGTCTTTTCGGAGAGATGGAAGCCAAGGTCGCGAAAGAAGTTATTAAGGCGGAATGCGGAAACTACCTTGGATGCATTGAAAAAAAGTATGGCAAGCCCCAGCCAGCCCCACTCCACAGAAAACATCAGCTTTTTTGTTTCCTCAAGGTCTATTTTACTGAACACCCAGAGCAGTGCAGCCCCGGAAATAAAAATTTTGAGTACCAGTTTAAAATACTTCTTCATGCATCCGCTTTCCGGAAAAGACCTCCTTTATCCTGTAGGTTTTTTTATTTTGGGATTCGTAATAAGTTCTTATGATCAATTCAGCCACTATCCCGATAGTGACGAGCTGGATACCCCCCAGCACCAGTGTTACCCCCAAGATCAAGATGGGCCGTCCCCAAATCTCTTCTCCCATTATCTTGAGCACAAGCAGGTAAAAATTGATGGCTAAGCCTAGCACAAAGAAAATGATGCCCGTCGTACCAAAGAGGTGAATTGGTTTACTTAAAAATTTCTGAAAAAAAACCATCAGCACCAGGTCGCTCATTACCTTAAAGGTTCTACCGAGGCCATATTTCGATCGCCCGTACAGCCTCGGGTGGTGAGACACAGGCATTTCGGCTATCCGTGCCCCCTGAAGCTGGGCCAATACAGGAATAAAACGGTGCAGCTCGCCATAAAGGCTCAGGTTCTTTGCTTCCGCGCTTTTAAATACCTTCAGCGTACACCCATAGTCGTGAAGGTAAACGCCTGTGAGCCGGCGGATAATTGCGTTGGCTATCTTACTTGGCGCCTTGCGAAGCAGCATTCCATCCTTTCTGTTTACCCTCACACCGGCAACTACATCCCAGTTTTCCGTTTCAAGCTTCCCCACCATCGCCGGAATGTCAGCCGGGTCATTTTGCAGGTCTCCGTCCAGGGTAACGATGTACTCGCCAGCGGCGGCGCTTATGCCTGCGGCCATGGCTGCAGTTTGGCCGTAGTTTTTGTTTAGTACAATTAACTTCACCCGCTCGTCTGCCAGCGTTTTCACCATTCTCACAGTGCCGTCCGTCGATCCATCGTCCACCACCAGCACCTCGTACAACCAGTCGTTCAGCGAACCACGAATTCTATTGAGCAGGGGTTTTATGCTCTTTTCTTCATTGTATACCGTGATCACCAGAGACAATTTCATTGGTAGAAAGCAGCGTTTGGTGCAATAATTATGTGAAACGCGAAGTCTCCCCCACTTATTTCATTTTACTGCCAATACACGCCATTTCTCACCTAAATGTCGCCGAACCTGAATTTCATGTACTTGATTGTTTCCCCTTTTTCCGTAAACATCTGCTCGTACCTGGTCTTTATTCCAAAATGCTCTTCCCACAAATCCGAAGCATATAGATCGAATGTATACGACAGGTCAGCCACTTTATATCGCGATTCAAGCAACTCAAGCGTATACTCGAACAGTGGCGTGCTGTCAGTTTTAAAAAAGACCCAGCCACCCGGCCGCAGTATTTTCCGGTACATCTCCAAAAATCTGGGAGACGTAAGCCGCAGCTTTTCGTCCCGGTCTTTCATCCGTGGATCGGGAAAGGTGATCCAGATAGCGTCCGCTTCGCCTTCAGCAAAAAAATCTGTGATCAGCTGGATTTGAGTGCGCAAAAAACCAACATTCTGCAGCCCGTTGGCTTTTGCATACTGGCTTCCCTTCCAGATTCTCGCCCCCTTTATGTCTACCCCGATAAAATTTCGCTCAGGAAAACGCTCTGCAAGCCCCACGGTATACTCGCCGCGCCCACAGCCCAATTCCACAGTAATAGGATTGTTGTTGTGAAAAAATGAAGCTGCCCATCGGCCTCTGATAGCCTCGTAAAGAGGCTTTCCCTGCTCCACAACATTTTCACTTTCGAAGTTTTCCGCAAACTTCAGTTGTTTCTTTCGCACTTTTAAAGATTTTCTATTTCTGCCACTACAAACGTACTGCCTCCTACAAAAATAAGGTCCTCTGCCGATGCCATGGCTGTCGCACGTTTTATTCCTTCGTTTACATTCGTCACCATTTCGCTGTTAAAGCCGGCCTTTTGTGCTTCGGCATTCAGCACCGCCGCAGGCAGTGCACGCGGTATGGAAGCCTGTGTGAAATAGTAATAGGCAGATTTGGGAAGTGCCTCCCACAGGTGGGTTCGCTCTTTGTCGTTTACAATGCCCATTACCACCCATAGATTTTGGTGTGGCTGCGTTGCTATTTGCTGAAACACCTCGTGTATGCCATTTTCATTGTGGCCCACATCGCAAATAGTAAGCGGCGAATGGTTCAACACCTGCCACCTGCCCTTGAGGCCCGTTTTGCCTTTTACATCTGCAAGCCCGTTTATAATATGGCGCTGTTCCAGGTTAAATCCCCGTCTTCTCAGCACATCAATCGTTTTCATGATTCCCGGCAGGTTTTTCAGGTAGTAGTTGCCGGTAATATCTACATCAGTGGAGAGCAATTGGTGCCCGGTATTGTCACGTATGCTCACTGTTCTTTTCAAAAGTGAGTAGCTTGTACTCTCTGCGTGATAGTGTTTTCGTGCAAAAAAAAGCGGGCTGCCAACACTGTCTGCTTTTTGTTGAAACACGGGATACAGCTCCTCTATTTCGCTTCCAACCACCACAGGCACCGCATGTTTAATGATGCCAGCTTTTTCAGAAGCAATGGCTGCCAGGGTATTGCCCAGCAGGTCGATGTGGTCGAAACCGATAGATGTAATCAGCGACACCTCGGGCGTAATAATGTTTGTAGAATCGAGGCGGCCTCCGAGGCCCACTTCTACCACAGCAATATCCACCTCGTTTCTGGCGAAATGGTCGAATGCCATGGCTACGGTTGTTTCGAAAAAGCTCGGCTTAATGGCCTCTATGGTGGGCTTCATTGCCTCCACAAAATCTACTACCTCCTGCTGGCCAATCTCCTGCCCGTTTATGCGAATGCGCTCGGTGAAGTTTTTCAGGTGAGGAGATGTGTACAGCCCCGTTTTGTACCCGGCCGCCTGCAATACACTTGCCAGCGAATGCGCACTGGTGCCTTTGCCATTGGTGCCAGCAATGTGAACCGACTTAAACTTTTGGTGTGGATTGCCCAGCGAGTCGCACAAACGCAACGTATTGGTCAGGTCTTTCTTAATAGCATCCTTACCAATCTTCTGAAACATCGGCAGACTACCGTAGAGGTAGTCCAGCGTCTCGGCGTACGTCATTAGAGGTTAGCGGGATTTTATAACAAAAGTGATTTTGCCAACTGATCTCGGAGGAGCAGGGCTATCGGGCGGATTTCTTCTGAAATACAGGTTGGCGACTTCGTTACGATAAATGGCCTCTAAAGCGGGGCTTACACCTCTTTCCAATGTGCGAATGCCAATAACCTCCCCACGGTCGTCAACAGTGATTTCAAAAACCAGCCTGCCACTTTCATTGGAAGTATCCTTAGGTTTTGGCACTTCTTCCCACGCCCAGCCGGCCAGGTCAAGCGAGGCCCCACCTCCACCGCCGGGGGTTCCATACAGGGCCCTTGCATCAACTGTTCCCTGGTCGTCGCCCTTATCTCCCGCTGTATTTGCATTGTCCCCCTGGCTTTTCGACTCCACCACCTTGTCCGAAGCTACGCCGCCCGCTGGCTTTGTTACTGGCTTGGCTGCATTTTCCTTTGCTGCCACATCGGTAGCCTGCTTTTCAGCGGGAGCCTCTTTCTTTACCACCTCCTTCGGCTTTTCTTCCTTCACAGGCTTTACGTCCGCTACTTTTGCAGGCTCCTCCTTACGCACATCCGGGCTCTCTACCTTGTCCGACACCACTGCTTCCTCCGGCACCGAAGCGGTTTCTTCGGTTACTTCCGGCTGCGGCACCTCACTGGCTTCTTCGGTCGCCTCACTCTCTACTTCTTCTGTGGGCTCCTCAAGTACCTCCTCGGTGTCCGTTTCCGTTGCGGGTGTAGTCTCATCCACTGTCGATTGAGGCTGCACATCGCCCGAGCCCTGATTGTCGAGCCCAAAATTAAGCTCAATACCGTATTCGGGAATGGGCGGGTTCGGTTCTTTCCAGGCCAGAAGAAGGGCAAAAATCAACAGCAGCAGGGCGTGGAAACCCAGCGAGACGGCTATACCGATCTTTTTGTTTTTCTTTTCTTCTTTATCCTGAAAATCTGACATAACGTTAATTGGGCCTGGTAGCCACCGATACTTTGGCCTCAAGGGCCGTTGCAATGCCTGCTACATTTACGAGGTGTTCGGTAGGTACCGATTTATCTATATGCAATACCACCACCCCTTCCTTACCGGCCAACTCATTCCTTAAAACCATCTCCAGGTTGTTCCGGTTCACTTTCTTGTCGTTCACAAAATACTGCAGGTCGCTGGTGATCGTAACACTCACCTTTTGCAGCACAATAGTGGAGCTTCGGCTTGAGGGCAAATTGACGGGCAAACCAGAAGGCGTAACAAACGTGGCTGTGAGCATAAAAAATATCAACAACAGAAAAATAACGTCTGTCATTGAACTCATGCTGAAGGCTGTGTCTATTTTATGCTTTGATCTGAAGTCCATTTCTGCCCCTTATTTAGGTTCCTGCAGCAGGTCAATAAACTCGATAGAGGTATATTCCATCCGGTGAATAACCTTTTGCATCCTGGTAACGAGGAAATTGTAGCCGAGGTAAGCCATGATACCCACTATCAGGCCGGCCGCAGTGGTAACCATGGCTTCGTATATGCCCGACGACAGCAGCTTGGGGCTAACCGAGCCTTCCTCCTGGGCAATCGCAATAAATGCCTGAATCATTCCCGTAACTGTACCAAGAAAACCGATCATCGGCGCTGCTCCCGAAATGGTAGCCAGCACGCCAAGGTTCTTCTCAAGCTTGTAAACCTCAATTTTACCGACGTTTTCAATTGATACCTCGATGTTTTTCAGCGGGCTCCCGAGCCGTGATAGCCCCTTTTCTATCATTCTCGCCACCGGGGTAAGTGTTTGCGCGCAGATCAATCTCGCTCCATTTACATCGCCGGCCAATACCCTGCTCCTTATATCTTCGGTAAAATGCTCGGGTGTTTCGCCGGCTTTGCGTAGCGTCAAAAACCTTTCAACAAAAATAACTACCGCTACAATCGATAACAATAAAATGGGGATCATCATGAATCCCCCTTTCATTATTAATTCAATAAGAGTAACTGACTGATCATTGGTAGTTAGATCAGTCGCATCAATTTGTAATAAGATCATATTTTAAGTTAATACCTTAAAGCCCACACCTCACCGCCGTAGGAAGATTTGGCTTTTTCCGCTTCATCCATCGCCTCGGTGTAAGTGCCATAGTCGGCGATGCTTACCCGGTAAAACTTCGATTTACCAAAAGGCTTGATGATCGTTGCGCTGATTCCCTGGGCGGCAAGTTCCTGGCCGTAGTCGTTGGCAAGGTCACCATCAAAAAAGCTGCCAACAATGACGTAAGAACGACCGGTTCTGTCAGTTAGTGTAACAACCTCGGCAGGACCAGTTTTAACGGGTTCCTCTACCACCGCAGGTTTTACAGGCTCAGGCTCCTTAACCGGCACCGGTTCAGCCTTTTGCTCCTTCGGTTGTGTTTGGGCCACGGGCTTCTTGTCGTCGTCCTTATGATGCCAGTACAAAAAGCCAAAGCCAATCAGCACAAAAGATATAGCGCCGATAATTATTATGCGAGTGAAGCTCTTAGCATCATCGCCGTTGCTTTCATAAATAGGTTTATTTTCCACTGTTGATGATCCTCCACCACTAAAAACGTTTGAGATTTCTTCCTGATCGGGTTCTTCCATATCAAATATGGAGCTTACTTTTGGGTCGTCCCTGGACTCGTCAAAAACAGAACTTCCCATCTGGGGCTGAGGTTCTTCGGCCTCAGCCGGCTCCTCCTCCTTTTCATGCGTCGCCTCTGGCGCCGGTTCGGTCACGCTGGCAACCGGTGGTTTAACTTCCGGTGGGGTTTCAGCTACCGGCTCATCATCGTCGAGAGCCTCGTATTCAAGCTCCGGTAAGCCAAAATCATCATCATCGTCGGGCGCATTCGAACCACTCTTTTCTTCCTTGTCTTTGTTTGCTTTGCTTTTAGCCATTTATTGTAAGGTTGAAAGTACTTTTGATTAACTATTTAGTTAAACTCAGTTGAGGTTGTAATCCTGTAAAATAGAAATTTTTGATGTTTAAATGAAAAAATTCCTATTTGCAAATAAAGAAACTTTTTCGGAATTATTTAAGACCTTATTAGAATGAATAAGAAAAACCTGCTTTAAAGGTAAAACCTCTTACCGGATAGTTGGACAATAATTCATATTGTTGATTTGCCACGTTGTGAAGGTTAAAAAAGATATTCACACGGTCGGAAAGCAGGTAGTCGAGATGCAGATATACGTCGGTTGCAGGTTTCAGGTTTCTGGACTCATTGAGCACAGTATCGTATCCTTTTATTCCCCCCATAAAAGTTGCCCCTGCCCGGGCTCTTACTTTGTTGAAAAACAAATAATTAAGATCGGCGGTCACTTTATAGGCAGGCAAATGAGGCACATTGTCGAATGTACCAGAAGCATAAGAGTAGCTGTGCAACGCAGTTCGCACGGATAAGGAGCTGGCAAGGTACAACTCCGCTTCGCCGTACATGTCCAGCACCTTAAAGTTAGTGGAATCGTACACCAGCATAAATTTGGACGGATCATCCTGCCCATTTACAAAAAAGGCATACTGCTTATAAACAGACCTCGAAAAACCAGCTTTGTAGCTGAGAAACGATGTGCTTCCAGATATGCCACCTTCGAGGTTCAGCAGCAAGTTGGCGTTGTGTATGTCATTTAGCCGGCCCAGGTAAGGATTGCGGTCGGTAAGGCTCTGCCAAGTCACCATCTGGTTATTGCCAGACAACCCGGCAAATAGCTGAAGAGAGTTGCTAATGTTGTAGCCGGCTTTGATGAGCGGATACAACTGCGAGGCAGGCAAAGCGGTATCGGATTGGTAAATGTACCGAAAGCCTACCGTTACCGAAAGTTTATCAAGCGCATATCCCACCGACGGCTCAACCGCCACCCGCTGGCGTGTAGTCGCCACCGAATCAGTATAGCCAATCAGGTCGCCTGCAACGCCGAGATTGATCGAGTACAGGTCCTGCACGGGAAAAGACAGCGAACTTTCGAGCGACGACCAGTTTTCTGATACGTCAAAGTTATCCGTCTGCCCTGTGAACGAAAGGTTGGCGTCAAAATCAAAATCTCCGTCTGAAGCCGCATTGTCGAGCGAAACCGCAGCGCCGTACCGGTTGAACCGGTGCAGCAAGGTGTCTCTGTCTACCTCGGCACCGGGATTATAGCCGTAGTAGTGCCAGTTCGAAAGTCTGTAAAAGGCGCTGCCTCCTACTGTTGCACCTTTGCCAAAATAGCTTGCTTCGGCTTTTACCGAAGTCTCGCCCGAGGCACTGTTTTTGCCATCCACCGGGCCTTTGCCAAACGACAAGTGCTTTGCCTGCACACCATACAAATACTGCTGATTTCGTTTGTTGTACATGTAAAGTTCTGCCAGCGGCGAAGCGTAATTACCATAGCCGAGCTTCACCATATTGCCATAGTACTTCTCAAGGGGTTCTTCTTCCAGCTTCAGCGCTTTTATGTCCACCTTTGACGACGGCACCTGCACATTGAGATTAGTAAAGGTGTAGTCTTGACGCAACCCCCCGGCATTTTGTGTAGAAGGGGGTATTTTCTCAAAACTTCGCAACTGAAACGGCAACTCAATCTCCCTGTCCTTTTCAATCACCACCTCAGCATCTTCAATTTCACCCGATACGCCGGTATCATCCCAGGTTTCCTGGGCAAAGATGGGCGCGACGGCCGCAAAAATGAAAAACGAAACCAAAAAACAGCTCCTGTTCATATCAATTACTTTTCTGGCTTAGTGTGTCTCTTTTTACCGGCGACTGAGCGGTGTCTATCTGCTGCATCACCTCCTTTTCTTTCATATTCACCTCAGCAAGTTTCTTCCGGGCCTCCTCTTTTATCTCTGGCAGGGGCGAGTTTTTTATTACCGATTCCAATGTTGCTTTGGCCTGAAAAAGCTCGTTGAGAGCGAGGTAGTTGTCGGCAATGAGCAAAAACGACCGGCCCAGCCAGTAGTCGTACATAGAAAAGGATTTATTGAGACTAAAGAGGGTTTCCAGCGACCGCTTATAGTCCTTCTGAATAAACTGAATCCTACCCACGTAGTATTGTGCTTCAGCAGCGTTAACATCACGGGCAGCGTTCATCACCGCCAGCAACTCATCAGTGGCGGCACCATACTGCTGCTTATCAAAAGCGATCTTACCCAGGTAGAGGCCCGCTTTATTTTGTGCGTTAAAAGATACCTTATCGTCTTCCAGAATCACTTCTGCGTAGCGCTGCGACGAATCGAGTGCTCCCACAGCATAGTGCGTCTCCATCAGCCCTTCCCGAGCCGTGTACAAATCTCTCTTGTTTTCGGAAGCGGTCTTCAGCTTTTGCCAGTATGTAAGCGCATTCTTATAGTTTTTAGAAGAAAGCTCCAAAGCTGCAATTCGTTGGTAAACCCTCGTGGGAGAAATGCCCGCCGGCTTCTCAGCCAGCTCGTAATAGGCCTCCAGGGCCTTTGCCGGCTGGTTTAGCCTGTAGTAGCTTTCACCAATGTAGTACAGCGCTTCCGGGCTATTTACGCTGTTTGCGTAAGTTCGCCGGTATTGCGCCAGCGCATTTATTGCTTGCTCATACTTTTGGTCGAAATAGAGGTTCCTTGCACGCTCGTATTCGATGCTTTCCAGCGCCTGGTCGTCGGGATTGGCCTGCCTGTACAAAGCAATATATTTGTCTATTTCTTCCGGCTGCCCCAAAAGGCCCAGCACCTCCTGCAACCCCAGCAGGGCGCTATTGGCTACCTCATGCTGCGGGTATTGCTCGAGCACTTGCCTGTAGTCGCTGGCTGCGTCCTGGTAGCTTTTGAGGTTGTAGCTGCTTGCCGCCCTTCTCACATAAGCAAATGGCAGGAAACCGCTGCCGGCATAGCGATTAATGACCTCAGTGAAAGATGCCCGGGCCTGCGCGTAGTCGCCAGCCTCAAAATCGAGCTGTGCTGCCTGAAAGCGGGCATCATCGGCATAGCGTGAGTTGGGGTACTGCCTTACCACCTGCTCCAGTTCACGTTTGGCATCTTGCCGCTTGTTCTGAAAGCCCAGGATCACGCCACGCTGGTACAGCAGGTAATCTTTTTCCCGGAAGCCAGCATCGGCTGCACGCCTGTAATATGTGAGTGCTTCATCGTATTTTTTCTGGGCATAAAGACAGTCGGCGAGGCGGGCCAGCGCATCTTTGCTTATCTCAGACGACTGGTTTTTTACGTAGGCATCGAAATAGCTGGTAGCGTCAGCATATTTTTTTTGATTGAACAGCGCATATCCCATACCATAGTTGGCTTTGTGAACGAGCTCCGGATAGCTTCTTCTGCCCCGCTGAAAAACCCGTGTGTATGACTGTGCGGCTTCCTCAAATTTTTTTCCTGTTGAATACGCTTCACCCTTCCAAAACCAGGCACTTACTTCCAACTCCTGGTCGATGGGGTACCTGAGCGATTGGTCGAATAGCTGAACAGACTCATAAAAACGGGCATTGTTAAATAGCTGGGTTCCTTTCAGGTAAGCAGCCTTCTGATAAGCCCTGCGCATGGTTTGGCTTCCAAGGCCCGCTTTTTCAAAATAGGCAAGAGCCCTGTCGTAGTCGCTGGAGTTTACATACGACTCCGCCAGCAAGTCTCTGGCACGCCCTGCCTTTTCGGCCGAGGAAAACTCCTGGAGATAGGTATTGAGCACAGGAATGGCCTGCTCGTAGTTGCCGAGGTCGACGTGCACCTGTGCAAGCTTAAACATAGCCTGCTCCCTCACTGCGCTGTTTGCTTTTATTTCCGAAGCCTGCTGGTAGGCGGTTACAGCAAAGGTTTTATTGCCTTCCTTCAGATAAAGATCGCCCAGGTAATAAGAGGCGGCCTGGCCAAGCGTGTCTTTTTCAAGCGCTACATACTTGAAATTCTCAATTGCCTGCCGCGAATCTCCAGTGTGCATGTAGCTGGTGGAAATCCGGAACAAAACAGGCGCTACTGGTTTTTTGCGGAGCGACTTCATATACTGCTCGTAAAACTGAACAGCCTTCACATAATTGCCCTGGTGGTAATACGCCTCTGCCGTATACAAGGCAATCTCGTGCACATTTTTTGCTTCGCTTTGCCCTGAAAGAAATGGAGCGCTGTAACTGATAAGCTCCCGGTAGTTTTGTTGTGTATACAAGGTAGCGGCAATCAGTTCGGGAGCAATCACATCATACCCCTCCGAAAGCGATGCCTTTTTTAGGTCCTCCAGTGCCTCACCGTACCGCTGCAGTTGAAAGGCTATGTAGCCTGCATAGTACAACGCCGGCGCCTGGTATTCGCCAATGGTCGATTTCACCTTCCCAAAATGGGCCAGCGCTTCTTCAAATTTTTTCAATGTGAACAAAGAATAGCCCCAGCGAAAATAGAGAGAGCTTTGCTCGCTGTACGGGAGCTTTTCTGCCCTTGTTTTTGAGTAAAAAGATGCGGCTTTGGCAAACTCTTCCTCTCTGTAATAAAAGTTACCGATTTCATAATAGCCTGAAATGGCCCTTGGGTGCGACGGATACTTTTTCAGGAAATCATCAAAAAGAGCCTCGCCGTCGGCATGGTACAGCGAAAGGGCGCTGAAGGCGCGGTAATACAAGGCGTCGGCAAGCCGTGCGTCGTCTGGCTCGCTGTTGATAAATGTCTCGAATGCCCGCCGTGATGCGGCAAATTTCTTTTGTTCAAACAGCCGCACACCCTGGTCGTACGGGTTGGTCTCATTTGCTACGCTTACGGGGTTTTGTGCATATACCCCCAAAGTTGTCGTCAGGATGAGCAAAAAAACACTGCCTGATTTTCCAAAAATTGATTTCGTCACGCTTCGTTCCTTTATTTGACGTTATGTGTGTCAGTGCATCAACTTGTATACCAACTCTTTCATCAGATCCTCCTCGCTAAGGCTGCTGCTGGTAATACCTTTCGCCTGCAAATCGGCTTCCTTCAGTAACTGAATGTTGCGCACCACAAGCATTACGTTGTAGTTGCGGGCGGCCATCCTGTATTCTTTCACAAAAAACGGTGAAACACCTATCTTTCTTGCCAGCTCGTCGTCGGCAGCGTTATTATTTTTATGAAGGAGCAGCAATTTGGTGAAGTAAGAAAACAAGATGACGATAAGCGGAATAACCGGGTGACTTTTAGTATTGGCACCGAAATACTGAACGATTTGGTGTGCCTTTTTATGGTCTCGCAGCCCTATTGCCTTCTGTAGCTCAAACTCATTGAAGTCCTTGCTAATACCAACGAATCTTTGAATGTGATGTTCGTCGATCGTTGCCTCGGCCGGCACATTTATTTTTATCTTCTTTAGCTCATTGGCAATCCGCTCCAGGTTATTGCCTATGTGCTCAGCCATCATGTGCACCGCCCGTTCGCTCATCTTCAGTTGCAGGTTGCCGGCAAAGGTTCTGATCCATTCGGGCACTTTGTTGTCGTAAATCTTTTTTTCCGACAGCATCACCCCTACCTTGTCCATCTGTACGGCAAGCTTCTTCCGGCCGTCCAGTATTTTGTATTTATAGCAGAACACCAGTATAGTGCTGGCATTGGGATGCTCGAGGTAGGTTGCGAGCGCCTTTTCCCCTTCCTCTTTGGTGATGTCAGGAACTTCCTGGGCCTCTTTTACTATTACCACCCGGCGGTCTGCCATCATGGGAAACTGCCGTGCATGGTTCAGAATATCGATAACCTTGCGTTCCTTACCATACAAAATGGTCTGGTTGAAGCCCTTAAGACTTGCCTCAAGCGCATTTTCTTCAATGTAATCGGAAATGGAGTCGATAAAAAAGGGCTCCTCGCCCTGCAGCCAGTAAACCGGGGCATAGGTATTGGCCTTTAGGTCTCTTAAAATGGCTTCGTATCCTTTTGGCATGAAAAATTCGATTGGCAAATAACAGGGTGCTAAGTTAGTTACTTCACGCTAAAAGTTAAGCCGCCACTGCATCAGGAAAAAGGGAAAATAGCCATCTCCCCACAAAAGCGATCTGCAACTCGTTAATATTCCAAACAGCATGGCCGGACAAACGTACATGGGCAGGGCGTTAAGTTGCGGGGTAAGAGCGCCCGGCACATTTTCTCTTATTTCATGCCAATCCTCGAAAAACCTTACCTCACATAATTTTATTGGAATAACCGCTTCCCACCAAGCAGAAGCGCTGGGATGTCCCCAACACCCTGATTTTTCTCCCGGATGGCGAATAATATTACACCTGTGCAAACGTAGGTGAGGTTGCAGCATTTGGCGAGCAAAGGCCGTGTACTTTTACATCTTTCAACCATTTAAATTATCTATCCATGAAAATGATCAACAGATTTTCCAATTTCAATCTTCTGGGGCTTATCCTCATTGAACTGGTAACCGGCAACAAAAAAAAGAAACGTGTTGCTGCAAAGCACTCAGCTTAACAAGGCGATTGAGGCAGGCCAGCACTTTTATTGTTTTTTTAATGCATTTTTCACCCACAGTTAGCAACAGATTGGGAATATTGCATTAAATTCATGATTTGAACCTGCTAAAATCTAAAACCAGAATGAACGTAAGAAAACATCTGAGTGCGTTAATTGGTCTCGCCGTTGTAGACCATGATTTTTCGGATAAGGAAAGAAGCCTTATTTTATCTATTGGTAAAGCTCACAAGATTTCTGAAAAGGAAATAGAAGGTCTCATCCTCAGCCCCGACAAGGTAGATTTGGAGACTTTAAATGACGATCAGAAATTTGAACTTTTGTACGACCTTGTTTTACTTATGAAAGTAGACAGGGAAGTATATTACAGCGAAATCAACTACTGCCAGGAGGTTGCCACCAGGCTTGGTTTCGATAGAGCGGTTATCGGTGAACTTTCAGCTAAAATTTACTCCGACCCCGCCATAACGGGCGACAGAGAATGGCTACGGCAAAAAGCATTTAGCTACAAAAAATAGAGGCTCCTTTCGGGGCCTTTTTTTATTGCACCAGTAGTGTGATTCCATCGGCAGTCATGGCAGGTTTCCGACCGCCTTTCACCTCAAGTACATTGTGAGTAAATAACTTAATGCCTGAACTTGTTTCCTCAACTATATTCAGCGTAACCACCAGGCGCACTTCTTCACCGGCCTTCACGGGCAGCAAAAACCTAACCCTGTCAAGCCCATAGTTAATGGCCATCTTCGCGCAGTCGAACCGCACCATCGTGCTTTTGAGCGCCGGCAGGAGAGAAAGCAGCAGAAAGCCGTGTGCTATGGTGGAACCAAACGGAGAAAGGGCAGCCTTTTGTTCGTCGGTATGTATCCACTGATAGTCTCCCGTGGCTTCAGCAAACTTCGAAATCATGTCTTGGGTTACGGCAAGCCATTCTGACCTGCCCACTTCTTTACCCGTTAGGTGAGCCAGCTGCTCGATACTGTCAATTACTATCATTTACTATTCTTTTTATCGGTCAGCGGAAAAACCTGTGCGGGAGTCCTGAAAACCCCCGGACACTCAAAATCAAATTGCAAATTATCTTTATTATGAGAAACCTGGTATGCGCTACCCAAATTGGTCACTTTCTATTAACCCGCCGCAATATTAAAAATACAGGGTACCCCGCCAGCAAAAACGCCGTACTCACCATTCCCGCAGTGGGGTTTTCGGTAAATGCACTAGCCGACACTATCAGCAGAAAAATGATGAACACCGCGGGTACAAACGGGTACAGAGGCACTTTAAAGCCTGTGTAGGCCTCGTTTTTCATTTTCCGCCGCAAAATAAAAATGGTAGAAGCGGCCGTGGCAAGAATAAGGGTGTCGTTAAACATCACAAGGTTGATAATCTGATCGAACCGCCCCTGGGTAACAATAAAAAACAGAATAAGTGCGGTAAAAATACCTAGTGCAAATTCCTGCACCTGTGTGCGTGGGTTCACCCGCATGAAAATTTTAGGCACGGCGTCGTCCTGCGCCATGGCATGGTAAGCCCTCGGTAACTGCATAAGCGTGGCGTTGAGGTAGCCAAGCACGGAGATAAAGATGGTAACCGACACAATCCTCCTGCCGAGGTCGCCATAACCCGATGAATTGAACACCGCTGAAGCCATGTCTGCCGCAATAAGGTTCGCACTTTTTACACCTTCAAAACCCAGCACCGCTACATAACCCAAATTGATAGAAATGTACAGGAAAAATATAATCAGCACCCCTCCTACCACTGCTCTCGGAAAGTTTCGGCGGGGATTTATTACGTCGCCACCCATATTCATAATCGATTGGTAGCCTCCGCAGGTATAAAACACAGAAATAAGCGCCACACCCAGGCCAGCCAGTTGCAGGCCTGAAACCTGCCGCTGCACCAGCGGTTCGGATAGCTCGGGGCCCACCAGGCCGAGCAGGCTGAAAAGCAGAATCATAACGATTTTAACAACAGTAATGGCATTAAGCACCCTGGCTCCCATTTTTAGGCCGGCAAAATTGATGACGAAAAGCAGCATAATAATGAGCGCAGACAACCACTGAATGCCGGTTTCGCCCCTGAAAAGTGCAAAGGGAATGAACGGCTGTATGTATTCCGACCCCATAATAGTTACCGCTGCCATACCTGCCCCCTGCACCAGTATTATGCCTATCCAGTTGAGCATAAAAGCAACCGCCGGGTGATAGCTTTCCGAAACTACTTTGTAATAGCCACCGGCCATCGGTTTTCGGGAGCCTATCTCAGCGTATGTTAACCCGCCAAACAGCGCAATGAGCCCGCCGATGGTCCATGCAAGAAAAAAACCGGTAGTGGTGCCGGCCGACTGAGCCACAAGCGAGGGCGTCCGAAAAATTCCAATGCCTATTACAAGGCTTACCACGATCATGGTGGTATCAAAAAGCCCAAGTTGGGGCTCAATTGTTGTCTTGCCAGTATCCATCTGGCCGTAAAATAGAAATTTTGAAAGCCAAAAAGAGAAAATGTTTACTTTCAGGAAAAATAAGGCATGGCAATACACGAAAAATTCGATTTGAGTGGCAAAGTCGCCATCATTACCGGGGCCAGCAAAGGAATAGGCGAAGCCATTGCGCTGGCGCTTGGAGAAGCCGGCGCAAAGGTGGTGGTGAGCAGCCGCAAGCAAGAGGCAGTTGATGAGGTGGCTCACAAGCTTTCCACTTTGGGGATTGAATCAATAGCTGTTGCTGCCAATGCAGGCAACCAGGCAGACCTCGGGAAGTTGCTAAAAGCTACCACCGACAAATTTGGCGGGCTCGACGTACTGGTAAACAACGCCGCCACCAATCCGGTGTTTGGACCAGTTTACCAAACCGACGACGCTGCCTTTGATAAAATTATGCAAGTGAATGTGAAGGGCCCCTTTATGTTGGGTAAAATGGCCTTTCACGAAATGAAAAAAAGAGGCGGCGGCTCCATTATCAATATAAGCAGTATTGAAGGCCTAAGCCCCGAGCCGCTCATGGGCATATATGCCGTGAGCAAATCGGCACTTATATCGCTGACGAAAGTATTCGCCCGGGAGTGGGGCTCCGCGGGCATCCGTGCCAACGTTATATGCCCGGGTCTTATTCAGACTAAGTTCAGCCAGGCCCTGTGGTCGAATGAGGCTATACTCAATAAAATGATAAAAGAGCTGCCCATTGCCAGAATCGGCCAGCCCGACGAGATAGCCGGCCTGGCACTTTACCTTGCTTCCGGGGCTTCGAGCTATACCACAGGTGGCGTTTTTGTGGCCGACGGCGGTTATACCATCTGAGCTGCCCGGCTTGCAATGCCGCATTTCTGTGGCCGGCTTAATTACTCCATGGCAACAGACCATAACGCCGAAACGATCGTTATGGAAATAATCAACTGTTTTCAATGAAGTCTCAGGAAAGCATAAAAAGCAAGGCTATTCTGACCTTTCTGCTTGCCATTTTCTCCATCATATCTGCAGGAATTTTCGGGTCGTATAGTGTGCAGCAGATTTTAACTACCGTAGACCAGCTTGCTGAACCGGATGAGTCGTCGGAGTTAATCAATTCAATTTTTACCGACCTGATGAGCATAGAGAGCGCCGGCCGCAACATGCTGCTCAATGAAGCCGACTCCGCTGCCGAAACTTACAGCCAATTGGTAAACAGGCTCGACAACAAGCTCCGCACACTCAAAGGACACCTGGCAAATAATGATACGGCAATTGTGAAAATTGATAGCGTTCATTCGCTGCTGGGCCAGCTGGAAAAAGGCTACCAGGAGCTTATGACGGCCCAAAAACAGTTCGGCGTCAACAACTTATCGCTAAAGCTGATGCAGGAGTTGTCCACCGACTCGCTGTTTGCCGGCACCAACGAAGACGACAGCTCGTACGTTATCAAAAGCACCACCTCGTGGGTCAATGTTTCCGACTTCACACTACGTACCATCGACTCACTCAACGAAATGGAAACCGATGCCGAAAGGAGTCAGATCTTCCGCCGCCTCAAAAACCTGTTCAACAAGAGAAGCGAAAGCCCGTCGCCCCTGGATACTGTTTTTGTAGTGCCCGACAAACGCATCGACACACTGCATTACAGCACCATCGACTCCATCACCGTCAATAAATCTAACGAGCTTCGAAAGCGGATGGAGTTCAGAGCCAATCTCTACCAGTTGATTAACCAATACTATACGCAGGAAAAAGTAGCCCTCGACAACCTGAATACACTCAAAAAAAACATTGAGCAAAAAAATGCCATGCTCATGGAAACCATTACGGCATTTATACTGAATATAGAACGGCAGGAGCTGATAAAAGCCAAACAAACCGCCAGCGAAGCATATGCAGCGTCTAATGTTTTCACCAGGGTACTGTATTTCATCATAGGCTTCTTCGTGCTGGCGGGCATTATCATGCTATCTCTTCTCATAAAAGACCTCAGGCGAAGCTACTACTATGAGCAGAAGCTGTTGTTTGAAAAACTAAGGTCCGACAAGGCTGTGAAGACAAAGCAGCAGTTTTTGGCAAACATGAGCCACGAAATACGCACACCACTAACTTCCATTATCGGGTACTCCGAGCTGCTGAGCGACTCCGAATACGGAGAGGCCATTAAAAAATCGTCGGAACACCTGCTGAAAACGGCGAACGAAATCCTTGACCTTGCTAAAATTGAGTCGGGCATCATTGAGATAAATCCCGAGCCTATTCATCTAAAATCGCTGCTCGACGACCTTGAGCTGTCTTACAGGGAGCTTGCCCGCAAAAAGTCGCTGGCATTTACCTTCGATACAGCGGAAATCGAAAACCTGTGGATCGTAAGCGACCCTTTCAGAATACGGCAGGTTTTTTACAACCTGCTACACAATGCCTTCAAATTTACCGAATCGGGCCAGGTAAGTCTTTCTGCCCACATTTTGGAGGACAACGACACGAAATGCAGGATCTCGGTTAAAATAATCGACAGCGGTATCGGCATAGCCAAAAGCCAGTTAAAGAAAATATTTAAAGACTACCATCAGGCGGGCACTGTTCATTTCAATCAAAAAGGAACCGGTTTGGGGCTCAGTATCGTAAAAAAGCTGGTTGGCTTGTTAAATGGCAGCATCAAGGTTGCCAGCGAGCCGGGCAAGGGCAGCAACTTTGAGGTGATATTCAATTTCGAAAAGGCTGATAAAACGGTTTCCAGCGAAGAAAAACGCAGTCCTTCCGGCATTCTAAATGGCTATAAAATTCTGGTGGTGGACGACGACCCCCTGATTGCCAGGCTGTTCAAGATCATTTTGGAAAAATATGGGGCCGAAGTGCAATGCACCATGGGGCCGCACGAAGCGATGTTTGTAGTTGAGCGAACTGATTTTGATCTCCACATCATCGACCTTCAGATGCCTGAGATAAGCGGCGACGAGCTGGCGGCCCGCATACGCAAGCTGCCAGGCGTCAAGGGCAAAATCATGCTCTCCACCGCCAATGTGTTTGCCGGCAGCGAGGAAGAAGACCCCTTCGATGCCGTAACGCTGAAACCCTTTACCGAGGAAGTGCTCATTAGAGACGTATCGGCACTGCTTGGTGTGGAAGCACGCCTGCACGAGCTGCAGGCAGCAGAGAGCGAAGCCCCGAATCAAGCGCCGGTAGATTCGTACGATCTTTCGGAGATAAACAAGTTTGCCATGAACGACCCGGAAATTATCCAGGGCATCGTCAGCCAATTTTGCGACGAAACCGACGAGGACATTGAAACCCTCAAAAAAGAAGCACACAATGGACTGCAGGTAGCCAAAACGGTACACAAGCTGGCATCGCGGTTTGGCCAGTTCAAAATTCATAATCTCTCTAAAAAGGCCAGCGAAATAGAACAAACGGCCTACGACAAATACGTAAGCAGAGAGGTACTTGAGCAGTTTATTGCCGAATGCGAATCTATCAATTCACGCATCCGAAACGACTTTCAGCTGGTATAGCTAAACATTGATGCTATACTTCTCAATCTTGATGTACAACGTCTTCCGGTCTATATTGAGCAAACGGGCGGTTTTCGCTTTGTTGTACTTTGTTTCCCGCAGCAGCTTGATAATCATCTCGCGCTCACGCAACTGATTTTGCTCTTTGAGGTCGAAAGGAGAATAGCTGCCGCCTTCCGGTCCCATCATCTCCAGCATTTCGAATGGAATGGCATCCGTTTCGATAACGTCGTCTCTGGTGAGCAGCACAGCCCTTTTTACAATATTTTTTAGTTCTCTGAGATTACCCGGCCAGCTATACCTTTTAAATATACTCATTACCTCGGAGCTAAAGCCCTTCACGTCCTTTTCTAGCTGTTCATTGGCCTTTTGAAGAAAGTGATTAGCAAAAATCTCCAGGTCGGCTCCCCGGTTGCGCAACGGCGGTACCTGAATTTTGAATTCGTTGAGCCGGTGGTACAGGTCTTCTCTGAAGTTCCCTTTCATCACCTGTTGTTTCAAATCTTCGTTGGTAGCCACAATGATGCGTACATCAATCTCAATATCGGTCACATCACCCACTTTTCTTATCTTCCGTTCCTGAATAGCCCGCAGCAGCTGCACTTGTATGTCGTAAGTGAGGTTTCCGATTTCATCCAAAAAGATGGTGCCCCCGCTGGCTGCTTCAAATTGGCCGGTTTTATTGGTAACGGCGCCTGTAAATGCGCCTTTAATATGCCCAAACATTTCGCTGGGCGCCAGCTCTTTCGATAGTGCCCCGCAGTCGACAGCCACAAAAGGGCCGCTGCTCCTTTCGCTCTGTTTGTGAATCTGGTGCGCCGTATATTCTTTTCCTGTGCCGCTTTCACCCTCAATTATTACCGACATGGTGGTGGGTGCCACAAGCGATATCTGCTCCTGAATCATCCGGGCCACTTCGCTTTCCCCGCTTAAGAAATCGACGCTGCGTTTGGGCTGTTTTTCCCGCGGCGCTGCACGGGCAGTATCCTGCGGCAATACAAAAGCCTCATTGATCGCATGCAATAGTTCGTCGGGGTTCAGGGGCTTCACAAGGTAATCCAGCGCCCCCATTTTCATTGAAGATATCGCCACCCTGATGTCGGTGTAGCGGGTCATAAGAATTACCTTGGTTTCAGGCAAATTGCTTTTTACCCACTGGAGTATGGCAATGCCTGTATCGTCGGGCAGCCGGTAATCGGTTATTACCAGATCGACCCTGGCAGACTTCAAAATTTGGATGGCTTTACCGGCTGTGGAGCATAATTCGATTTTAAATCCATTCTTTTCAAGAAACACCGATAACATCCTCGAAAAGGTGAGATCATCTTCAACAATCAATATTTTCTTCATACTCTACTACTAGCCGGCCCTGTGTCGTCCGTTGCACTACCAGCAAAAAGAAGAGGAGGTGTTTAACCTCCTCTCACTAGGTGTATGACGGAGTTAACCGTCTAACGTAGCAGGGTGAAAATTATTGAACCATCTCGCCATTTTCGTTGAAGGTTACCGCGCCCCGGGTACCTTCATTATTGGTGTACTCAATTTCGTAGGTTACGCCCGTACCGGTAGTGGTTGTGCCGCCGGTTGTTTCAGCTCCGGTTGTAGTTTCAGTAGACCCTGTGGCATCTGAACTGGTAACCTTGTATACAGCTACAATGGTGTAATCGGCATACTGGCTGTTGTCCCATGCGTCGGTAACTGCCTGCGGCAACTCTTCCTTATCTATTTCCTCCCGGTTGTCCTGGTATATTTCAGTACCGGCGTAAGCTGAAACGCCAAATGAAGCCGACGCTGCAAACAACAAGGCTATTGCAAGAATTAACTTTTTCATAACTGGTCGTTTATATTTTGTGTGAAAAGTTTAATAATTCATTTCTGTCGTTTGAGTATCCCATTGATGTGCCAACAACTTCGTAAAGATGCAATTCATTGTATTTCAATAAATTATGAGTTAAGGCTTAAATTAAGCTGCTTTTTTTGCTGTTGAATTAATCAACACACTGCGGACGGCGCTTCCTCAAATGGGGTACCAATGCCCGGGGCAACGGCATTATTGTACCGTGTAGACGAGTGGCAAATACTTTCTTCCTTTAGAAATGCAAAAAAGAAGAATTAAATTACTTTTGCACTTTGCATTCAGACACATATGGGAAGAGCATTTGAATTTAGAAAAGCCCGGAAGTTTAAGCGCTGGGGCATGATGGCCAAAACCTTTACCAGGATTGGAAAGGACATTACTATAGCCGTAAAAGCTAGTGGCCCCGACCCCGAAACCAACTCCCGCCTGCGAGCAATTATGCAAAATGCCAAGGCGGCCAACATGCCCAAGGAGAACGTAGAAAGAGCAATCAAGCGGGCGAGCTCGAAAGAAGAAAAAGACTACAAGGAAGTGGTGTACGAAGGCTACGCTCCCCACGGCGTTGCTGTTGTGGTGGAAACAGCAACCGACAACCCTACCCGCACTGTGGCCAATATCAGGCATTACTTCACAAAATACGGCGGATCGCTGGGCACCTCAGGTTCCCTCGATTTCATTTTCGAACGAAAATGCATTTTCAAAATCGCCAAAACTGACAGTATAGATGTGGATGAACTCGAGCTTGAGCTGATTGACTTTGGTGCCGACGAGGTAGATGTAGACGAAAACGAAATAGTTATCTATGGAGCTTTCGAGTCTTTCGGGAGTATACAGCGGTTTCTGGAAGAAAAAGGCCTGGAGATTATCAATGCCGAGTTCGAAAGAGTACCCTTCGACACCAAGGAACTAACCGAAGAACAGGAAGCGGAGGTTCAGAAAATATTCGATAAGTTCGACGAAGACGATGACGTGCAAAACTACTTCCACAATATGAAGTGAGGGGCAGTTTTTAGTTCTGAGTTTTGAGTTTTTAGCCGGCTGGAAGCTTCTGAGCCGGCTGGAAGCTTCTGAGGTCTGATTTTTTAATTTATAGTTCGAAGTAGCTGAAAAACAATCTTTTGCGCATGGTTTTCAGTTCGGTATTGTCTAAAAAAACACATGCAGTTCACGCTTGCATCCTGTTGCCGACCATCGGCTGTTGAAAAGTCTGGAGTTTTCAGAACCCGCAGCGGGGAGCCCGCAACGGGGAGCCCGCAACGGGGAGCCCGCAACGGGGAACTGAAAACTCCAAACTCAGAACTTAAAACTATATCAGTTAATATCCTGTCCCTTCTCCAGCTTCTGCACTGCATCCTGCATGCTGTCTTTATTAATTTGATCAGGGGCTTCGGCAAGCGCCAGCTTAGCAAATTTCAGCGCCGACTTATAATTACCCACAGCCGAGTAGCCACGTGCCAGCCCGACATTCACAGGCCAGGTTTGGGGATTTCTCTTGGCATTCAGTAAAAATACATCAAGCGCCTTTTGTTTTTCGCCGAGCGCAATCAGCTGCCTTCCATAGCCATGAATATCAAAAGGTGATGCAGTAGCGTGGTTGATAGCCTGCTGCATGGCAGCATCTGCCTCCTGTGTTCGGTTTAGTGCCTGGAGCACGGCGGCCTTTGCAGACAGTGTAGTAAAATTTTCTTGCCCTATAAAGGAATTGGTAGAGGCCGTTTCAGCCCATGTCAGTGCTTCTTCGAGGTTGATTTTGCGGGCCACACAAAAGCGGACTGCCGCCACCCTATTTTGCCACGAAAACCCGGGGGCATTCTGCAGCTCTTTGCGTATCTGGGCGAGGTAAAGCTCGTCCGAATTGGGCACCGCAATGGTGAAAGGCACCATCATGTTTTCCCAGTAAAGTGCCACAGTGGTAGCGGCTGGTTTTCTGTCGATAAACTCATAGCTAAGCCATTCGTGATACGGCGCCTCCTGCGGCTGAGCCTCTACACGTAATGCATCTTCATTTTCATCGTAAAAATAGCTGCCCCACGCAGTGGAGTTATTGGAAAAAATCAACGTCCATGGTTTATCCTTCTCCAAAATGATATGAAATCCGTAGGTGCCAGCCTTAATTGGCTTCCCCTGCACGGTCATGTCGTGAGAAAAAGTGATAGTTGTGTTTTGGTTGGCTCCGGCACGCCATGGAGAAGCGGTGCTGGTGCCAAAGCCGAGATTATTAAGACCATAAGGCTCCAATTGGCCCCATATTTTACCTTTGCGGTCGGTGCCGTCGGGCGCGGTTACGTCGGGGCTGTTGTAGTTGATAGTAACGTGAGCAATCGAACCGATGTACTGGGTTACTACCGACTTATGGTTGTCGCCGCTCGGAGGCAGCGTAATTCCCTGAGCCTGTGCCGCCAAAAGGGAAACACACACCATTAAAAGAGTTAATCCTGTTTTTTTTGTAAAGTTGATCATAAATATGGTTTGTTTGTGTAAAGAGTAATAGCTGAGCGGGAAACGGCTACTGCCTTTCCATAAAAATATCTTATCCAACAATTGCAGCATTCGCTACAAGCCAGGCCGGTGCACACGGATAAGAAAAATCCCCTAAACTTTTACGGTTGGATATGGCAGACATGCCGCGCCGCTGCCGGTCATTGCTAAACAATTGGAAACGAAAAAACCCCTATAAGGTTCAGGACAAACCTTTTTCCGGTCGCTTGCCCGCCACTGTGCGGTAGTAGCTAAGGATGTAGGCCATATCCGACTCGAGGCTACCCGGCAAAAACGGAGGCTTCAGCTCCACTACCCTCCTTTTAAAGTCGAACCCTACCATTACAATAGGCACCCCAGCCTCCTTTGCAATCCGCCAGAAGCCGGTTTTCATTTTCTCGACCTTCTTACGGGTACCTTCAGGTGCTATGGCAATGGAGAACTCTTCCTTTGAGTGAAAAATAGCGGCTACGGCTTCAACCATGCCGGCTGCATTGCGGCGATCAACGGGATAGCCTCCCATCCAACGCAAAATGCCCGCGACAGGAAACCTGAATATCTCCTTTTTTGCCAAAAAATGAGTTTTAAGCCCAAGTATGGACCTTGCAGCAACGCCCACGAAGAAGTCCCAGTAGCTCGTATGTGGCGCTACGATCATTATAAATTTCTTTTCCTGCGGAACAGTGCCCTCGATTCTCCATCCGAGGATCTTAAAAATCAGTTTAAAAAAAAACCGCATCTGAAAATCAGTTTAACAAAGACTTAACTTTTGCAAGCACCGAGTCGTTGGTGAGCAATCCGGCTGTAAATTTATATCCTACCTCAAACATTTCCCGGGCTTTCTTAAAGTCGAACACGTGGTAATCTTTTAGCGGTGCCGGCTCAATAAAAAGATCGCAAAAAGGTTTACGGTCGTGCACATTTTCGTTGATCGCCAACAGCAAGCTTCTCTCCATCAGGCGCTTCATGCTGCTGCCGCTAAAGGAATTGGACACCGGGTTGCAGTGTATGCCTATAATGCGGTCGGTGCTTCCCTGAAATGGCTCTACGGGCAGGTTGTTCAGAATACCGCCGTCCATATAAAAATCATCGTCAATACGCAGCGGTTCAAACACCACCGGAATACAGCACGACGCCAGCAAAGGCTTGATCAGCTCTCCTTTCGAAAAAAATTTTATTTTGCCGGTTCTTATGTTGGTGGCAGCCACATACAGGTCCGACTGAAGCGATTCAAAAGAGTCGGTCGGAAAAAAAGGTCTGATCAACGGTTCAAGACTTTCCGACTTCAATAGCCCCTTCACACTAATAGCCGGCCGGAGTATACGGTAAATATTGGTTTTGATTATAATGCGAACAACCTCGTCGGGGTCTACGCCTTGCGCGAGAAATGCAGCGGCCAACGCACCCGCGGAAGTTCCGGAGTAAACCTGGGCTGTTAATCCCCGCTCCCGCAGCGCCTTTATTACACCAAGGTGAGCAATGGCTCTCGCCCCACCGCCTGAAAACGCTATGCCCGTCCTCATGTGGTCGCTAAAAATTCAGCCCCCCTACCATGCTTTAAGCCTCTCACGCTATTCATTTACCACACCCATGGAGCAAAACTTCTCTATTCGTGCACTTACACGCTCCTCGGGGGTCATTTTTTGCAGCTTTTTTAGTTCCGACAAAATCACCCTTTTCAGCTCGGCCGAGGTTGCTTTCAGGTCTGTATGAGCGCCCCCCAGCGGCTCTTTTATTATACCGTCTATGAGTTTAAACTGCAGCATGTCTTTCGCCGTAAGCTTCAGTGCTTCGGCAGCCTGCTCCTTGTAGTCCCAGCTGCGCCACAGAATGGAAGAGCACGATTCGGGCGAAATGACGGAGTACCATGTGTTTTCCATCATAAATACCTTGTCGCCAATAGCAATGCCCAGCGCACCACCCGAGGCTCCTTCGCCTATCACAATACAAATAATTGGCACTTTCAGGGTCATCATCTCTTTCAGGTTGCGGGCAATAGCCTCGCCCTGTCCACGCTCCTCTGCCTCGAGGCCGGGAAAAGCACCCGGGGTGTCGATGAGTGTAATGATCGGGCGGTTAAACTTTTCCGCCATTTTCATCAGCCTGAGAGCCTTTCGGTATCCATCAGGGTTTGCCATCCCAAAATTCCGCATCTGCCGCTGTTTGGTATTGCGGCCTTTTTGCTGCCCGATAAACATTACGCCCTGCCCATCGAGATCGGCCAGGCCGCCTACCATGGCCTTGTCGTCGCTCACCGCCCGGTCGCCATGCAATTCTATAAACTCATTGGTAAGCTCAAATATGTAGTCAAGTGTATATGGCCTGTCGGGGTGGCGCGAAAGCTGCACTCGTTGCCAGCGGGTGAGATTGTCGAAGGTCTCCTTCTTCAAGCTCATGATCCTCTCTTCCAGCTTGGTCACGGCATCACCAACCTCTACCCCATTTTCAGAAGCCAGTCGCTTCATTTGTTCAAGCTTGGCTTCTAATTCGGCAATAGGTTTTTCAAATTCAAGATGCATATCCTATAGTAAATATGAGAGGTGCAAATTTATCATTTAATTTCAAACTACTCATGCGGCAATGCTAAACGTATACCACATCGGCAGAAAATGTTGTGCAGAAGGCCGGCCATTGCTGCTATGTGCCACGGCGATACGCAGCGTTGCGTGTAATGGCCCCCGAAAAGGACTGTAAAACGCCGCCTGAACGCCATCAGAAAGTTTGGCGGGCCTCACTACCCTGCATTGAAAATGTGCTGACGGCTCAGTTCAGATGAAAAGGCTGACCTGATTTTTTATTAAACACCCTCGACGTAAGAATAATGACATGCACCAGCAGCCCGAGCACGATGGCTATGCCCACTTCCAGAAAAGATAGCATGTTGGCACTGGCCACAATATGGTGAGAGTCGTCGAGCAGCTCACGCCCTATTGTCGACTGTATGCCCACCAGGTCGTGCAGGTGTTTGATAGTGCCGGTAATAGCCGCCACGCCTTCGTTTTCAAATACCCGGATGGCCTGTGCACCGCTCCCCTGCTCACTCAGCGCTATCACGTTCTGCTCAATGCTTCTGTACTCAGCCCTTCTCTTTTTAAATTCCTTCAGGCACAATGCTTCGTTGGGCACTATATAGGTTTTTTCCAGTTCAACCAGGATAGAGTCGATGCTGTAGCTATACTTCGCAATGCTCCTTTTCAGCTCATTGCCATTGTTATCGCCGGCCAGCAGGTACTTCTCCAGCACCAGTCGTTCGTTGTACAAAAGTTCGGTGATATAAAAAATTTCGGCGGCTGGCAGCAGCCTGTCATTATATATAGAGGTAAACGACTTATCTATATCGTCGATATTTCTTCGAACCAGAATGTTGGTAAACACGACTATGCCCATTATACTTGCCAGAATAACTGCAATTCGCATTTTTTGCGGTACAAAGAAGGGCCATTTCATATATAACAGTTTAGCAACTTACCTAACAACGGTGGACACTCAGATTTTAATCGGCATAATTAAGACAAAAATGCCATTTGGCAAATACAAAGATATTGTAATCTGCGATCTTCCGGTTAGCTATCTGGAGTGGTTCCAGAGAAAAGGTTTTCCACCGGGTAAATTGGGTATGCTGCTGGCTACCGCCTACGAGATCAAAATCAACGGCCTGAGTGAGTTACTCATTCCGCTGAGGAACGCTGAAAATGCCAAAAGACGCTAAAAAAGGTAATTAACCTTACCTCGTAAGGTATCCGCTCTTCATTTAGATTTATCAACCGTCACAAAATTGTATCTTTATTGGTAAAATGGAGCGATAATTGTTTATTGTGTATATAAACAGGTCTGTGTATGAAACCTTATTTTTTAAAGACTATTCATTCTTTCTGTATTGCTATTTGTATTACCTCAAGCCTTTATGCGCAAGAGGGAGAAGAGAACGTTATAACAAAATTTGACGACATTGTTACCCGTTGGGACATACTGTCCGACGATTTGGGCAGCTACGAAGGATTGAATAAATACTGCACGCAAAAGCAGTATCAGGACGAAGTAATTACAATTCTTAATGAGATCCATCATTACGACAGTGTGCTCTATGATAAGCTAAGTCAAAAGGCACGGTTCAGTAAAAACCACGAGCTGAAAAAGACGCTGGAGCAAATCGAACAGTTTGAAGATGAATTCAAATCGCCAAGTTTCCTCAAAAAGTTACATGATGAATGCGTTGGCAGAAGGGAGATCGAAAAAGACGCGAAGGAGACGAAGAATGACATCGGAATGAACTCCTATGATGGTCAGGTGCTGGTACTCGAAGCAGATTTACACAAATACATTATCCATATTACCCGCCTTGTCGATCATATTAAAGACCACATTCATCACCTTCACATTGAGTAACAAACTGAAAATAAACCATTGAGAGAAATATGTAGCTAGAATCGTTTTTATTACTATTTTTGCTTTGTTCCTGCGCTAGTCTATTCATGCTTCGGTTAACCAAAACTTAAAAAGTGTTAACCGACATAACCATGAAAAAGACATTTGTTTCACTCATTTTATTGTATTGCCTCCACGGTATTTCTTTTGCCTCAGGCGTCCGCACCGACGATCCCGAACTTGTTAAGAGATTCAGCGACCTCACAAACCGTTGGTTCCTCATTTCTTATGATATGAACACCTACGAGGGCCTGAAAAAGTACTGCTCCGACGAAAATTTCCGCGCAAACGTGATGGATATACTCGATCAGATACACGATTACGATAGCATGCTGTACAAAAAAGTGGCCCAAAAAGCCATGGTCGAAGGCAGTAATCACGAGATAAAAAAGACGCTGAAGCAAATCGAGGAATTTGAAACCAAGTACAATGCCGACAACTTCTATAAAAAGCTTCGGGAAGAATGCCACGCCCAGCGGCAGTTGGAAAAGAGCTATAAAGAAACCAAAAACGATATCGGCGAAAATTCGTACGACAGCCAGGTGATAGTATTGGAAGCCGATTTGAAAAAATATGTGCGCAACATAAGCCGGTTGATGGACCACATCAAAGAGCACATCCACCACCTGCACGTGGAGTAACCTGCAGCCAATTTTTGGAGTATTTTATCTAAAGGTTGGCTCCTCTTCCCCCACCACACTCTCTCATCTCTGGATTATAGCACGACAAAATAGGCCCTGCACGATTTGATTGCGGCCGGGCGCCTATGAGATCGTGATGGGCCTGTTTTCTGTTAAAATCTTGTTGATGAAGAATTGTTCACATTTTGCAATCCTGACACTATTGTCGGCAGCGCTGTCTTTACAGAAAGTTGCGGCAAACAACGGGCCCGTTCTGGCCCAAAACTTTCCCGACCTGGCTCAGAAATGGCAGCAAGTATCAAAGGAAGTATCGACGTATACCGGGCTAAAGAAATTTTGTGCCAGCTCCGAATACCGGTCGAACCTCGACAACATACTCGAAAAAATACACCTGTACGACAGCGTTTTGTGCATTTCAATCAAGCAGCACGCCGGGCTGTACGACGGCCGAAAGCTTAGAAAGGCTCTAAAAAGTGTCGAAGACTTTGAGGAGAAATACAAGGCTTATCAGCTAACGCAGCATTTGAATGGGGAATGCTTCAGCCAGAAAAAAATGGAGCGCCACTATCGGAAGACTAAAAACAACACGGGCCTGCATTCTTACGACAACGGCGTGATAGTTACAGAGGTTTACCTGAGGCGGTACGTGAAAAACATTGATAAGCTGATGGCTCATATCGAACGCCACCTGCATTTCCTTGCAGCCGGGGGAGAATAAAAGCAGCCATTAGGCGAGGCAAACGGCAAAACCAGCACTAAAACCCTTCATCCTCCGCGTCTTGCTCCAGCTCTCTTTTTTTAGGCTTTCGCTGGTACACTTTCACGTAGTCAACTTCCATATGCTGAGGCCAGATAGAGTCGTCTATTCCCTGGCTGCCCGCCCAATTGCCACCTACTGCCAGGCTAAGTATCAAGTAAAAAGGGTTGTTATTGAAGGGCCAGCCATCGTTGCCTGTGCCGTCGTCTACCATTTTATGGAATTTCTTGCCATCCACAAACCACTCAATTTTAGTGGGAGTCCATTCAACGGAAAACGTATGAAATCGCTTATCTACAGCCGTAAGCTGAATGTACCCCATCTTTTGCGTGCCCAACAGGTTGTTGTACTGTGTAGAGTGTGCCGTGGCCTGCACCATATCCATCTGGTACCCCACATGCTCCATTATGTCTATCTCACCATCATCAGGCCACTTTGCCGGCTCATCAAACGTTTCGGGCAGCATCCATATAGCAGGCCATGTTCCCCGCCCGTAAGGCAACCGGGCCCTTACTTCAATTTTGCCATATTGCCAGTCGGCCCTCCCTCTTGTGGTAAGCCGGGCAGACGTGTATTGCGCATCCCCAAACGATTCCTTGCGGGCTTCTATAACCAGGTAGCCAGACTCGAGCCTGGCATTTTCTTCTCTTTTCTCCGTGTAATACTGAAGCTCGTTGTTTCCCCATCCGCAATTCGAGGGGCAACCATCGCCCACATCGTACTGCCACTTCGTAGAATCAGGCACACCCCTGCCGTCGAAATCGTCGTGCCACACCAGCTTATATTTTTGAGAAAAAGAGGGAAAATTCACGCATAGGGCAAATACCAGGATAAAAAGGGGTGATGGCTTTGTGGCTAGTCTCATTAAGACGGATTAATGGATCGAAAACATTTAAGGTTGGTTAAAGTTAAAGAAAGAGTTTTGTAAGCTTCTACTGTTGATCGAAAAAAGTAAAGATTGGCTCGCATTTCTGCAACAAAAGAATTTCCTGGCCCCTACCCGCGTAAACCTATTGTCCTGAATAAGGAAATTTCCGTTTGGCAAGCGCACCCGGTCTTTCACAAAAAGGCCACCGAAACGTTTGGCGCCGCTCAGAAATTCCAGCTAGCTTTGCCCCTGTCCGAAAGGCGCCGGGTGTTTGATTTATATTACTTAATTTGCGCACTCAAAAACAAACTTTTACTTTATGGAAAATCGTCGTTTTCTGCCCTTAATCATTTTTCTGTTCGTCGCAGCTATCCTCCTGCTCTACCTTTCGTCCAGCATATTTTACACCATCAGGCCGGGCGAAAGAGCAGTAATTTTCAAAAAATTCGGCGGTGGTATCGACAAGGAGAACATCATTATGCCGGGGTTCCACCTGAAGGCTCCCTACAACGAGCTGTTTGTATACGATGTGACCGAAAACACCGTGGAAGAAACCATGGATGTACTTGACAGGAATGGGCTTTCGATCAGCGTCGACGTTTCCCTTCGTTTCCACCCTATGTTCGACAAGATTGGCCACATCCAGGAGACCTTTCAGCAAGACTACGTCAATCGCCTGGTGGTGCCGGAGGTGCGGTCTACCGTTCGTCAGGTAATGGGGCGCTATTCTGCGGAAGAAATTTACTCAACCAAAAGACCTGAGGTAGAAGGCGCAATAAAAACGGAAACAGAAGCGATACTGGGTGCAGAAGGAAACTACATCCAAATGAGAGCCCTCCTAATAAGGTCAATTAAGTTGCCCGAGCAAATAGCCCTGGCTATCGAAAATAAGCTTAAACAAGAGCAGGAAGCACTTGCCTATCAGTTTCGGCTCGACAGGGAACGCAGCGAAGCTGAAAGAAAACGCATCGGAGCTGAAGGTGAGGCCCAGGCAAATAAGATTATCAACAGCAGTTTAACAGATGAGCTATTAAAGATGAGAGGTATTGAAGCAACCCAGCAGCTTGCAAATTCGCCCAACGCGAAAATAGTGGTAATTGGGAGCGGAAAAGACGGTTTACCGCTCATACTAGGAAATAATTGATCTTCGATAAACAAATATTTTTGCATATTTTCGGGAACGATAAAAATTACGTTTCTACCATATAAAACCTAAATAAGCTAATGGCAAAAGTTGCTGAAATACATTACGATGGTCAGGTGTATGAGATGCCTGTGATTGAAGGTACCGAGAAGGAAAAGGCTATTGACATCAACAGCCTGCGAGCTAAAAGCGGACTAATCACCATAGACGAGGGCTTCAAAAACACCGGTTCCACCAAGTCTGCAATCACTTTTCTCGATGGCGAAGAGGGAATACTGAGGTACAGGGGGTACCCGATTGAGCAGCTTGCGGAAAAATCAACCTTTTTGGAAGTGGCCTACCTGCTTATTTATGGTGAGCTCCCGCAAAAGGATGTTTTCGACAAGTTCAAAAAAGAAATAACCCATCACACGCTGGTGCATGAGGATATCAAGAAAATTCTTGAAGGCTTCCCCAGCAATGCGCACCCTATGGGCGTTCTTTCATCGCTCGTTTGTTCCCTCACCGCGTTCTATCCCGAGTCGCTCGACCCCAACCGGTCGTGGGACAAAGTGAACCTCAGCATTATCCGCATTATGGCAAAAATGCCAACTTTCGCGGCCTGGGCGTTTAAAAATGAGATAGGGCACCCGGTTATTTACCCCGACAACAGCCTCGACTATTGCAGCAACTTCCTGAAAATGATGTTTGCTCTGCCGGCCGACAAATACCAGGCCGACCCGGTAGTGGCTAATGCGCTGGACAAGCTGCTCATCCTCCACGCCGACCACGAGCAAAACTGCTCCACTTCCACCGTACGGATAGTGGGCTCATCGCAAGCGAGTCTGTACTCGGCCATCTCAGCGGGTATCAATGCGCTTTGGGGACCTCTGCACGGCGGTGCCAACCAGGCTGTGATCGAAATGCTTGAAGCCATTAAAGAAGACGGCGGCGACTCGAAGAAGTACCTCGAAAAGGCAAAAGATAAAAACGACCCTTTCCGCCTGATGGGCTTTGGCCACCGGGTTTATAAAAACTTCGACCCACGTGCTAAAATTATTAAAAAGGCTGCCGACGACGTGCTGCTGAAAATGGGTGTAAACGACCCCGTGCTCGAAATTGCCAAGGAATTGGAGGAAGCTGCACTTAAAGACAGCTACTTTGTGGAGCGAAAGCTGTATCCGAATGTGGACTTCTACAGCGGTATAATTTACCGGGCGATTGGTATTCCTACTGAAATGTTTACGGTAATGTTTGCACTGGGCAGGCTTCCGGGATGGATTGCGCAGTGGAAAGAAATGCGGGAAAACGGTGAGCCTATCGGCAGACCCCGGCAGGTATATACCGGCGAAACGGAACGCTCTTACGTGGCTATCGACAAGCGATAATTTTTATTTTGAAGATGGAATCCTATATTGAGATGGGATTCCATTTTTCATAATTTGTGTAAGAACCGGCAAAGTGCTGCCGTGATTGCACTTGCCTGACCAGATCTATTTTTTAAAGATGACAGAAAAGCAGATAAAAGTGTGCATGATCGATGATGATGCTTCTTTTAGATTTTTGACAAGAAAGCTGTGCGAAAGAATACCCTCCATAACTCATATTGAGGAATTCGAAGATATATACGATGCGCTCCGGTTTCTTATGGCCAACAAGCGCAACAAAGAAGCTCTCCCCGACGTCATTTTGCTCGACCTCGACTTCCCCGCCTTAAATGGATGGGAATTTATGGAAGGTTATGTGGACCTGGTGCCTGCGCTAGCCCGCGAGGTGCCGGTATACCTGGTTAGCTCGTCCATTCTGAAGGCCGATAAAGAAAAGTCGAAGGAGTTCGGTATTGTAAAAGGATTCATTTCCAAACCACTAGAGCTAAGCCAGTTGCAGAAGATTATAGAAGGGCTGTAGGGTTTGCGGATGTCGGACCGCCTGGAAGAGGGCGGATTTCGGATTTGGGAAGCCGCGGCTGTGTAATCGAAATGGGCCTCTATCGACTTCTCCAAATACCCGCTGACAGGGTGAAGAAACCACTGTCAGGGGCTTTGCGTTACCCTGGTTTTCTGAATTCTCCTTTTTTGACCTTCGCCAATGAATGTTCTGCTTGACAC